>JAAYZY010000568.1 GCA_012514615.1 Chloroflexota bacterium
CTGGTCTGGGCTGGCAATCACCTGGCCCGCGGCGCCGACCTCGCCTCCATCATCGCCTAACGCCCCCTCTCCACCACTCTCCCCTCCTGCCCTCCGCCCTCCAATCACCAAACTCTGAACAGTCACCGGATTTCACAAGCGGCCTAGCCCACGAGCCCGGCGGCTAGGACGGCGTGCCGGTCGATGGGCGAACCCGACGGCTTGCCGGAAAGGGACGACGCGCGTATAATGCTTGGGAGACCGCAAGGGAGGAACGACGTGCAGGCACGAGCCGTCCAACGGCTTCAGGATTACCTGGCCGACACATCGCCCCAGCAGAAGCAGGCGCTCTTGCTGGGCGCCATCTTGCTTGTGGCTCTGGCGGTGGGCCTCTACGTGGCGGCCTTGACGCCGCTGTACGCCTTGGCCGCGACTGTGGTGCTGGTGGGGGGCTTGCTGATCTTGCGCAGCACCCAGTGGGGGTTCTTCGCCATCATCGCCGTCACCACGCTGCTGCCGTTTGGGGCGCTGCCGTTTCGCATCGGCTTCCGGCCCACTTTCCTGGACGTGGCGCTGCTGGCTGTGGCGTTCGTCTGGGTGGTGCGCCTGGCCACCCGCCGTCATGGCCCGCTGTGGATCACCCCGGTAGGCTGGCCGCTGCTCCTGTTCATGCTGCTGGCCCTGGCCTCCTTTGTGGCGGGCCTGGCCCACGCCAACCTCACGGCCAACCTCTTGCGCCACTTCGCCGAGGTGCAGCTGGCCCTGGGCCTCTTCTTTGTGGTCGTGAACAGCATCCGCAACCGCAAACAGTTGGAGGAGGTGGGGTTGGTGCTGATCCTCTGTGGCGGGCTGCAGGCCCTGGTGGCCGTGGTGCTCTACTTCCTGCCGCAAGACCTGACGGTGCGCCTGCTTTCCACACTGGGGCGGTTCGAGTACCCCACCGGCACCGCAGTGCTGCGCTGGATTGAAGACAACCCCGACATGCCCTTGCGGGCCACCGGCACGGCCATCGGCCCTAATACCCTGGGCGGACTGCTCATCTTGGTGCTGGGGTTCACCATCCCGCAGATCATGGCCCGCAAACCGCTGTTGCCGCGCTGGCTGTCGGCGCCCATCGTCGCGGTGATGGGGCTGGCGCTCTACCTTACCTACTCTCGCACCGCCTTGGTGGGCTTGGCCGTGGCCCTGGGGGTGTTGGGGGTGCTGCGTTACCGCCGCCTGCTCCTGATCCTGCTGCTGGTGGCAGTGGTCTTCCTGGCCCTGCCGCAGACGCAGTACTACGTGGAACGGTTCCTGGAGGGGGTGCGCTTCGAGGATCGCGCCAACCAGATGCGCTTGGGTGAGTACAAGGATGCCTTCACCCTCATCTCGCGCCATCCCTGGTTGGGCGTGGGCTTCGGCGGCACGCCGGAGATCGATACCTACCTCAGCGTGGCCAGCATCTACCTGCTCATCGCCGGGCAGATGGGCGTGGTGGGGCTGGGCGCGTTTCTGCTCACCGTGGGCACGCTCCTGCTCTTCCTGTGGGGACGACGGAGGGCAATTGCCGACGACCCTAAGTTCGAGAGCGTGGTCATGGGGGCGCTGATGGGGCTGGTGGGGGCCCTGGCTGGGGGCATGTTTGACCACTACTACTTCAACCTGGAGTTCCCCAGCACGGTGACGCTGTTCTGGTTGTTCGCTGCGTTGGCGGTGGCCGGCGCCAACATCGCCGGCCAGCGGTCGGAGGCAGCCTCGTGACGCACACCCCCTTGCCGCCGCTGCGCCGCCGCTCCCTGGAGCGAGCTCGGCGCGACGGGCTGGTGGGGCGGTACCTGCTGTGGTACGATTCGGTCGATTCCACCAACAACGTCCTCAAGGCGGCTGCGGAGCAAGGCGCCCCGGACGGCACCGTGGCTGTGGCTGAGTACCAGACAGCCGGGCGGGGGCGCGAGCAGCGGCGCTGGTGGTCGCCCCCCCGGGCCAATCTGCTCTTTTCTGTTCTCTTCCGCCCGCCCTTCCCCATGGTCCCTGCCGATGTGCACCAACTGACCATGATCTGTTCCCTGGCGGCCTGCGAGGCGGTCAGCCGAGTCGTTGGTCTCCAGCCGGCCCTCAAATGGCCCAACGACCTGCTGCTGGGTGGCCGAAAGCTGGGCGGTGTGCTGTCGGAGTCGGCCTTCACCGGGGAGGCGCTGGCCTACGCAGTGGTGGGGCTGGGCCTCAACGTCAACGACCGCTTCGCCCCGGCAGCCGAGGGAGCGAGCGGGCAGGACCAAGCCGTGTGGGAAGGGCAGGCTACCAGCTTGCTTCTTCACGGGGGCCGTGAGGTAGACCGCACCGCCCTGCTGCAGGCCATTCTGGAGCAGGTGGATGGGCGCTACGATCGGCTGCGGGCTGGCGAGCGGTTCCACGGCGAGTGGGGCCGCCGGCTGGCCACGCTGGGGCAGCAGGTCAGCGTCTTGGTCGATGGCGAGGTCCTGTTGGGCCAGGCTGTGGGTGTGGATGCCGATGGAAGCCTCCTCTTGCGCCAGGAGGACGGGGCGCTGCGGCGCATCCTGGTGGGCGACGTGACCCAATTGCGCCCCTTGACCTGACCCCCTGGCGACCGATCCTCCCCCCTCAATAACCCCATGACCCAAGGAAATGCACCATGCACACCAGACGTTTCACCATCCTGCACTCCAACGATGTGCACGGGGACTTCTTGGCAGAGATGCGCGGCGAGGAAGGGCAACTCACCGGAGGGTTGCCCCTGCTGTCCGGGTACATCCAGAAGGTGCGCCACGAAGAGAAGAACGTCCTCTATGTCATCGCCGGCGACATGCTCCAGGGCTCCATCATCGACACGGAGTAGCGCGGCATCTGCACCATGGAGATCATGAACTACCTGGCCCCTGATGTGGCCACGCTGGGCACGAGTTCGACTACGGCTTGCCTCACCTCCTCTTCCTGGAAAAGGTGGCCAACTTCCCCA
>JAAYZY010000569.1 GCA_012514615.1 Chloroflexota bacterium
GGGCCAGCATAAAACTCCCCACTTTGGTCAAGTGGCCCCCTGCTGCGCACAATGGCCTGGTGAGCCAACGTGCGTAGGAGGGCCCCCACCCATGCTTCGAGCGGAGAGCCGTTTCATGATCAAGGATCTGTATCGCCGGGGAGTCAGTATCAGCGAGATCGCCCGCATCACCGGGCATGATCGCAAGACCGTCCGCAGCATCCTGGAGGGACCGATCAACCCGCCCCGTGCGCAACGGGAGGCGCGGGCCAGTAAGCTGGATCCCTACCTGCCCTATCTGGAGAGACGCATCGCCGAGGGAGTCACCAACTGCAACAAGCTGCTCACCGAGATCCGCCAGCAGGGCTACCAGGGCGGCAAGAGCCTGGTCAAGAGCTTCGTGCAGCCCTACCGCGTCGCCCGTCGCCAGGAGGCCACCGTGCGCTTCGAGACGGAGCCGGGGGAACAAGCGCAAGTAGACTGGGGCTCCTTCGGCTTCATCCAGCACCACGGCCAGCGCCGGCGACTCTACGCCTTCGTCATGACCCTGGGCTGGTCGCGGGCCATGTACGTGGAGTTCACCGCCTGTGCCGACATGGCCTGGTGGCTGCGCTGTCACGTGCACGCCTTCCGTTACCTGGGGGGTGTGGCACAGAGGGTGCTGCATGACAACCTCAAGACGGCCGTACTGGATCGGGAGCCGGACGGCACCATCCACTGGCACCCCCGCTACCTGGACTTTGCCGACTACTACGGCTTTTCCCTGCGGGCCTGCCAGCCCTACCGGGCGCAGACCAAGGGCAAGGTGGAGGCGGGGGTGCGCTACGTACGGGGCAACTTCTGGCCGGGGCTGCACTTCGTCGACCTGGACGACCTCAACCGCCAGTGCCGGGAGTGGCTGGACCACGTCGCCAACGTCCGCGTGCACGGTACCACCGGGGAAGTACCGGCCGAGCGGTTAGCCCGGGAGCCCCTCGAGCCCCTGGGCGACAAGCCCGACTACGACACCTCCCTCATCAGCTTCCGCCGGGCCACCAAGGACTGCCTGATCAGCTACGGGGGCAACCACTACTCGGTGCCCGCCGCCTACGCCCGTCAGACGCTGCAGGTGCGCGAGACGGAGGACAGGCAGCTGATCGTAGTGAATGCGGTGGACCAGGAGATCGCGCGCCATCGGCTACTGGAGGGCCACCACCAGCGGGCGATGGTGGCCGCCCACTACGAGTCCTTGGACCCCCGCACGCACCCTCCCCAGCACCCGGTGGCGGCGCAAGGGGCGGCGCCCCAGGTGGAGTCCCGGCCGCTGAGCTGGTATGAGCAGGTTGCGGAGGCGGCGGGATGAGCGACGTGAGCTATGCGCGGGCGCAGACGCACCTGGCGCGCCTCAAGCTGCCGCAGATGGCGGAGTGCCTGGAGGGGCTGGCCCAGGAGGCGGCCAAGCACGACTGGACGTACCTGGAGTTCCTGGACCAACTACTGGACAGGGAGGTCTCGGCGCGCTACGAGCGGGACGTGGCGATGAAGACCAAGCTGGCCCACTTTCCGTTCGTGAAGACCTTGGAGCAGTTCGACTTTGTCTTCCAGCCCAGCATCAACGAGCGGCAGGTGCGGGAGTTGGCCACCCTGAGCTTCATCGGGAACGGGGAGAACATCCTGTTGCTGGGCCCCCCGGGCGTGGGGAAAACGCATCTGGCCATCGGGTTGGGGGTGGCGGCCATCCAGCAGGCCATCAGCGTCTACTTCACCAGTATCGTCGATCTGTTGGAGCAGCTGCATCGGGACGCTAAGGAGGACCGGCTGGATCACCGCCTGCAGACCCTCTGTCGGCCCAAGCTGCTGATCCTGGACGAGATGGGCTACTTCCCCCTGGACCGGATGGCGGCGCAGTTCCTATTCCAGCTGGTCAGCCGCCGCTACGGGCGGGGCTCTATCATCCTGACCTCCAACAAGAGCTACGGGGAATGGGGCGACATCTTCGCCGACCAGGTGCTGGCGGCGGCGATCCTGGATCGGCTGCTGCACTTCTCCACGACGCTGAACATTCGAGGGCAGAGCTATCGTCTGCGCGAGAAGCGCAAGGCGGGGGTCTTCACCGAGCAGGTGCAGCCAGCGAGGGAGGTGTAGCCCACCGACAGAACCGATGCGCTGGGGAAAACGAAGCTGGCCCTTTTGAGGAAAAGTATGTTGGCCTTGACAAAGGAGCCGCACAAGCCGGCAGCCGATCACCCCTGGCGTCACAGCCCCATCGGCCAGCGGGCGCGGGTCCGCGAAGGGGGGTGACATTTTCACTGATGATTCGGGGTGACATATTCA
>JAAYZY010000570.1 GCA_012514615.1 Chloroflexota bacterium
CGCGATCCCGGGCTACCTGGCCCACCTCCCGCAGGGGCAGGAGGGTGCCCACCACGTTGGAGGCGTGGGTGAGCACCACGAGGCGGGTCTGCGGGCGGATGGCTCGGGACACGTCCCGCGGGTCAAGCGTCCCATCGGGGGCGCAGGGCGCCACGCTCAAGGCCACCCCTTGCCTCTCCAAAGCCCGCAGCGGCCGCATCACCGAGTTGTGCTCCATGCCGCTGGTGACCACGTGATCCCCTGGGCGCAGGAGGCCCAGCAGCGTCAGGTTGATCGCTTCGGTCACGTTGAGGGTGAAGACCACCCGCAGCGGGTCGGGCGCGCCCAAGAGCTCGGCTACCGACTCGCGCGCCTCGTAGACGACGCGGCTAGCCTCCACCGAACGGCGATGGCCGGAACGGCCGGGATTGGCGCCCACTTCGTTCATGAAGTGGGCCATCGCCGTCAGGACCTCTGGAGGCTTAGGCCAGGACGTGGCCGCGTTGTCCAGGTAGATCAAGGTCTCCCTTTCCGGCCAAGAATCGGCGCGAGGCATAACACTTGCTTATGATGGGCCAAACTTTGGGATATTATACCCCGGGCGTGGCGGAAGTCAAAGTGCGCTGGCTGCCTGGGTTTGACGCCAAGCTCATTTTATGGTATGCTGTGTGTGTCGATTTGCATCATGCCCCTAAGCGCCAACTGAGGAGGAGGTCCGGCAGTGAGGGTTTCCTGTCTGCAAGAGAACCTGGCCCGAGGGCTCTCCATCGTGGGGAAAGCGGTGGCGTCCCGGAGCACGCTGCCAGTCCTCTCCAACGTGCTGCTGGCCGCGGAGCAGTCGCGACTGCGACTCTCAGCCACCAACTTGGAGATCGGCATCCACTGCTGGATCGGCGCCAAGGTGGAAGACGAAGGTGCCATCACGGTGCCGGCTCGCGTGCTCACCGACTACGTCAACTCGCTCCCGCCCGACAAGGTGTCTATGGACATGGACGTGCGCAGCCAGACCCTGAGCCTGCGCTGCGCTCGCTTCGACGCGCGCATGCGGGGGATCGACGCCGCGGAGTTCCCGCCCATCCCGACCAACGGTGACGGCCGGCACATCTCGCTGGACCCGCGCCTGTTCCGCAGCATGGTGGAGCAGGTGGCTTTCGCGGCAGCCAGCGACGATAGCCGTCCGGTGCTGACCGGCGTCTACACCCACCTGGAGCCGGGGGAAGGCGGGGCGAAGCTCACCTTGGCCGCCGCCGATGGGTTCCGCTTGGCGGTGCGCGAGGCGGTGGTGGACGCCCAGCTCGACGAGGGGATCACCATCATCATCCCGGCTCGCAGCCTTTCGGAGCTGAGCCGAATCATCGGCGCTCTGTCGGAGGAGGACTTGGCCCAGCCGCTGGAGGTCTCCATTACCCCGGCGCGTAACCAGGTGCTCTTCCAACTGCCCAACGTCCAAGTCGTATCGCAGCTCATCGATCTCACGTTCCCGGACTACCGGGCCATCATCCCCAAGACCTACGCCACCCGCACGGTGGTGGATACGCAGGCTTTCCTCCACGCTGTGAAGCAGGCGGCCATCTTCGCCCGCAGCGCGGCCAACGTCGTGCGCTTCCAGGCTGTGCCCGGGACCGACCTGGCCCCCGGCCGATTGACCGTGACGGCCACCAGTGCTGAGCTGGGGGACAACGTGGGCGAGATGGATGTGGCGGTGGAAGGGAACCAGATCGAGATCGCCTTTGACGCCCGCTACGTGGTGGACGTTTTGGGGGCGGTGAACGCGCCCCAGGTGGTGCTGGAGACCACCACTGCCTCCAGCCCAGGGGTGATCCGCCCAGCGGGCGAAAGCGGCTTCTTGGCTGTGGTCATGCCCATCTACCTGAGGTAGAGCGGGGGCTGGTTGGCGCGGCCCTTGGCGTAGGGTTGAACAGGACCGGGCTTCTTCCAACGGCTGGAGGCCCGGTTTCTTATGGCGGAAAGGCGGTCTGTGTACCTGAAGCACCTCTCCCTGGCGAACTTCCGCAACTTCGTACGCCTGGAACTGGACCTACCGCCACAGGTCACGCTGCTCCAGGGCGACAACGCCCAGGGCAAGTCCAATCTGCTGGAGGCGGTGGCCCTGCTGGCGACGGCCCGTTCGCCGCGGGCCGCGGCAGACCGTGACTGGGTGTCGTGGTCGGTGGATCAGGAGCCGCTGCCGTTTGCCCGGCTGGAGGCAGCGCTGGAAAAGGAGACGGAGCGACTGCATCTGGAGATCACCCTGGCGGCCAACGGTGGGCGCTCAGCCAACGGGGGCTCCTTCCGCAAGCAGATCCGGGTGAACGGCGTGGGGCAGCGGGCCCTGGATCTGGTGGGCCTGATGAAGGTGGTCCTCTTCATGCCGGAAGATGTCTCCCTGGTGGCCGGGTCGCCATCGGAACGGCGGCGCTATCTCGACATTTCCCTCTGCCAGATGCACCCCCACTACTGCCGAGCCTTGGGCCGCTACCTGAAGGTGGTGGAGCGGCGCAACGCCCTGCTGCGCCGCCTGCGAGAGGCTGGGGGGGACACCGCCCAGCTAGACTACTGGGACCGCGAACTGGTGCGGCTGGGCAGCACCCTGCTGGCCCTGCGCCGCCTGGTCATCGGCGCACTGGACGCCCACGCGCAAGGCCTTCACGAGCGGCTGGCTGGGGGCGGTGAACCGCTGCGCCTGCGGTACCTCTCCACGGTGGAGCTTCCGCCGGGCGATGGAACGTTGGCGGGGCGGGGCGAGGCGGGGGTAGAGGCGCTGGCTCCCCTGCAAGAGGCGTATGCCGCGGCGTTCTGGCAGGCCCTCCGCGCCGCGCGCCGACGTGAGCGCGCAGCAGCGCTCACCCTGGCCGGCCCCCACCGGGACGACTTGCAGTTCTTGGTGGCCGGGCGGGACATGCGCCTTTTCGGCTCGCGTGGGCAGCAGCGCACCGTGGCCCTGGCGGTGAAGATGGCCGAGGTGGCCGTGATGCAGGCCCAGACCGGCCAGCGGCCTATCCTCCTGCTGGACGACGTGATGTCAGAGCTGGACGCGACGCGCCGTCAGTACCTGCTGCGCTTGCTGGATGGCTCCAGCCAGGCGCTGGTGACCACGACGGATTGGGAGGACTTCTCGCCGGCGTTTCGGGCCCAGGTGCACTGCCTGCAAGTGGCGCGGGGCCAGATTACCCCGGTCGCTGAGTAGCTCCCTCAGGGAGCAGGGCTGCTCAGCACCTGCACCGTCCCAAGCCGTACTACCTCGTCCCCGCTTGCCGTCGGCAACTGCTCGCCGCCGTCGGCGCGGTACAGCCCGACCCGCAGGGTGTAGGTGCCCGGTGGCAGCGTCGGGGGCAGGCAGAAGGCGTGGCGGTCCTCGATGCGTTCGCCTGGGTGCCAGGTGGAGGTAGGGCGCAGCCAGAGTTGGGGCATGGCGTCGTGTCCGGCCAGGCGCACGCCCGCGGCGTCCAGCAGGTGCAGGTAGACCACCAAGTCGTCCTGCGGAGGGTGGGCGGCCTGCCAACGGAGGCGCACCGGCAAGGCGTCGCCTGGGGCAGCGGCGTCGGGCCAGGCGGCGCTCTCCAGGGTGATGCCTTCCGCCCACGGGATGCCTAGAGGCTGCTCAGCCATCTGAGCGGCCGGCACCACGTAGAGGGCCAGGCGCAGGTCCCCCTCATGGAGGTCCAGAGCCCGGTAAGCGTGCATCATCAGCTCCCGCTCCACGGCGCTCCTCTCCGGCGGCAGCCAGTTGGGGATCCACCAGAGCCGCGCCCCGGGCTCAAGCAATCGTTCCAGCCACCAGGCAGCCCGCGGGGAGAGCTCCCCTTCGCCCTCGTTGAGACCGACCACCCACAGCCGGCTGTGAGAACCCTCGGCGAAGGCAACAGTGTCTTCCGGGCGGTTCAGCAGCACCACGTCGTCAGGCTGCTCCCAGACGGTAAGCTGGTCCACCAGGCCTGCCCACGGCTGAGTCAACGCGGTGTGGGCGCGCCCCAAGAGCAAGGTCACGAAGAGGGCGACGGCCAGGGCGGCCAAGGGCAGGCCCCAGGCCGAGCTGCGCCCCTGCCAGGCGCGCCGCAGTCCCCAGGCGGTCCCCG
>JAAYZY010000571.1 GCA_012514615.1 Chloroflexota bacterium
CTCTGGGCAGACCGCCACACAGGACTCACACCCCAGGCAATCGTCCGGCTCTCCGATGGGCACCGAGACCGTCTTGCCGTTGATCTCTTGCAGCTCGAAGAAGCTGACGGGGCAGGTGCTCACGCACTCGCCGCAGCCGGTGCAGAGATCGTGGTTCACGCTGACGATGTACATTGTTGGTTCTCCTTACCTGTGATGCCTGACGCTTCTCGGTACGATGCCCTGGGCGGCCAGGCTGCCCAAACAGCCCATTATACCATGCCAGCAAAGATGGGGGCCAATCCGCCCTCCAAGAAGGTGACCCGCTGGAAGCCTGCCCCGCTCAACACACGCTGGGCCTCATAGCCGCGGATGCCCAAGGCGCACATGACCACCAGCGCCTTGTCGCGGGGTACCTCCGCCAAGCGGTCGCGCAGGGCCGCCAGGGGGATCGCCAGCACCTCGGCGCCTTTCACCTCCACCGGCGACGACGCTACCTCCTCCGGTGAGCGCACGTCCAACAAGAGCACCTCTTCGCCGGCGGCCAGCCGCTCCCGCAGCTCTTCCAAGCGGGTGGTCTGGGCCAGCCCACCCTGCTTGTTGCGAGCCACGTTGCAGACCTTCAGCGCCGCGTCCATGGCCTCGGCGAACGGCGGGGCGTAGGCCAGGTCCAACTGCGCCGCCTGCTCCACCGTGGCCCCCAGGGAAATGGCCGTCGCCAGTACGTCGATACGGCGCACCACATCTCCTGCGCCCACACCCTGGGCCCCCAGCAGCCGCCCCGTCCCCGCCTCCACCACCAGCTTCAGGGTGATGCGATCGTGCAGTGGGTAGAAGTGGGCATTATCGAAGTTGGGGGCCACTGCGGTCACCACGTCGTAGCCGGCCTGCAGCGCCTGACGCTCCGTCAGCCCGGTGCGGCCGATATTCACGTCGAAGGTCTGCAGCGCCATGGTCCCCACCACGCCCGGGAAGCGGTCGTCCAGCCCCCCCAGGTTGGAGCCGATGACCCGGCCCTGCTTGTTGGCCGTGGACCCCAACGGCAAGAAGACCTTCTGGCCGCTGACCAGATGGGTGGTCTCCACGCAGTCGCCGCCGGCGTAGATGGCCGGGTCGCTGGTGCGCATGCGGTCGTCGGTGGCGATGGCCCCGGTCGGCCCCAGCGCCAGGCCGGCGGCCTGGGCCAGCCCCACGTTCGGGCGCACCCCCACGGCCACCAACACCAGGTCGGCAGGCAGCTTGCCTTGCGGCGTCGCCACCGCCTGCACTCGCCCCTCGCCTTCGGCGCCCTGCATCGGCGCGCCGGTCACGATCCGCAAGAACGGGTGCTCCAACTGGGATTCGGCCAGCCGCGCCATCTCCCAATCCAGCGGGCCTGGCAGGATCTGGTCGGCCATCTCCAGCACCGTCACCCGAACCCGCCGGTTCACCAGGGCGTCAGCCATCTCCAAGCCGATGAGCCCTGCGCCCACGATGACGGCCCGCTCCACCTTCTCGGCCGCAAGGTACTCCTGCATCGCCGCCGCATCGCTGGGCGTGTGCAAGAAGAAGACGCCCCGCAGGTCCAGCCCGGACAACCGCGGCCGCAAGGGCGCTGCGCCGGTGGCCAGCACCAGCTTGTCGTAGGGCAGCCAGCGCTCTTCTCCGCTCTCCAGGCTACGCACCCGTACCCGCCGGCCCGCCCGGTCGATCTCTTCGGCCCGGGTGCGGGTCAGGGCTCGGATGCGCTTGGTGGCCCAAAAATAGTCCGCAGTGCGCAGCACCCCTTCGTTGGTCTCCATCAGCGCCTGCAGGCTGGGCACCATGCCGCCCAGGTGGTAGGGCAGGCCACACCCAGCGTACGACAGCGCCTCGTCCTGTTCCACCAGGGTGATCTCCGCTTCGGGCAGCAGACGCCTGACCCGGGCTGCCGCCTTGGGCCCAGCCGCCACCCCCCCAACGACGACGATCTTCACGAGGCAGACTCCACCGCCGGCGCGACTTCTTCGGCCGGCTGTTCCTTGGGCTCCACCACGATGGCGTCAGCCACCACCTGGCAGAGGTTCTTGATCTCCACCCCCAGCTTGTAGTGCTTGTTGAGCTCCGCCAACTGGTCCAAGCAGTTGTGGCACGAGGTGGCCAGCACCTTAGCGCCGGTGGCGGCAACCTGGTCGGCTTTCACCTTGCCGGCCGCCAGACGGCGGGGCGTGAACTCGCTCATGGAGAGCATCCCCCCGCCGCCGCCGCAGCAGAAGTTGTCTTTGCCGTGGGGGGTCATCTCCACAAACTGCTGCACTGCGTGCTGCAAGATGTAGCGCGGCTCGTCGATGATGCCGCCCTTGCGCGCCTGGTTGCACGGGTCGTGGTAGGTCACCAGCAGCGGGTTCTTGCTCGGGTCCAGCTTGATGCGCCCCTCCCGGATGTAGTCGGCCATGAGCTCCACGAAGCCCCTGATCTCAAAGGGGAGGCGTTTGCCCAACCAGTTCTCGCCGTTCCAGCGGAAGGCGTTGTAGCCGTGGCCGCACTCGGCCATGGCCACCACCTGCACCTCCAGCTCCATGGCCGCGTCGGCCAGCCAGAGGGCGATCTGCTTGGCCGCTTTGTCGTCGCCGGAGAAGAGGCCGTAGTTGGTGGCGTCCCAACTCTTGGTGCTCAGGGTGAAGTCTTCGCCGGCCAGGTACATCACCTTGGCCGCCGCCTGCAGGGTCAGGGGGAAGTACTTCACCTCCCGCGGGTTCAGGGTGTACATCACCCGCGCCCCCTTCTTATCCAAGGGGATGCGCACGTTGGGGTCGCCCAGCTCGGCCTGGAGCTCCTCCTCCATCCACTGCACCGTGTCGATGAAGTCTTCCTTGCTGACGCCCATGTTGTTGCCGCTTTCCAGGTGCACATCCACCGTGGCCTGCAAGCCTTTGGGCACGCGGTCTATCTCGGCCAGCATGCCGCGCGCCGTGCGGATAATCTGCGGAATATCCACACCGAACGGGCAGTTTATGGTGCAGCGAGCGCACATGGTGCAGGCACCGAAGACCGAATCCAGCATCTCTTCCACCAGATCACCGTCCAGGTCGCGAGCCCCTACCCAGCGAGGCAACACACGTCCCAGCCAGTCCACCCGACGCTTGTAAAGCTTGCGCAGCTTGTCCGCCTTGTAGACCGGCGACATCTTGGGGTCGCCCTCCATCGCCAAGTAGTAGTGGCAACTCTCCGCGCACTGGCCGCAGTGCGCACAGACCTGCAGCGACACCGCGAGCTGTGTGGTCAGTCGCTCCCGAAGCACGCGGAGCATCTCCTGCGCTTCCTTCTCATCCATCGGCTTGGCCGTCTTCTCTTCTGCTTGCATCGTTGTACGCTTTCCCCCTACTGCCGAATGCCCCTGCGGGCGAAGTACTCACCAAAGAAGAACCGTGCGAAGAAGAAATACACATAATGGGAGATCTTGCTGAAGGGCACGTAGACAATGATAAGGGCAACCAGCAAGAAATAGACTGCCTGGCTCGCAATGCTCCCAGAGAGCAACACCCACAAGCAGGCCACGAACAGCACATCCACCCAGATCAGGGCGAAGTAGTCCTCCGGCGAGCTAACCGCTCCCACCGTCCGGTTCGCGTACCGCCGATAGAGGCGAAGGCTGCAGGTGACCAGCCCACCAATCTGCGTCAAGACCAGCATGAAAACCACTGCCGGGGTCAGCAAGCCAGGGGCATACGGGATGATGAACGACACGCCGATCATGACCGCCACGGCGATGTGGAACACGGCGAACTCCACCCATTGCAGGAAGTTCTTGCGCGTCGCTTCCATGGCCCAAGGGCGGGCAATGCTCGTGTATGTGGGCAGC
>JAAYZY010000572.1 GCA_012514615.1 Chloroflexota bacterium
CATGAGCGCCTGGGAGGGCAGGTTGTAGGCAAACACAGTGCTGGAAACGCGGTGCAGGTTCAGCTCACGCAAAGCGAACTCCAGGGTCAGCGCCCCGGCCTCAGCGCCGATGCCCTGCCCCTGCTGCCGGGGATCGCCGACGCCGATGGAGAACCAGGCCGCGCCGTGGTTCCAGCGAATGCCATCCAGCTCCACGATGCCCAACAGGTCGCGGCCTTCCAGGGGGCGGATGGCGAACAGGAATCCGGCGTGCGCCTTGTGGCCTTCGTCCAGCCACTGGGCCAGGGTCTCTTCGGTGCGCGGCGCCGCCGGCCGGGCATCGAAGCGGCG
This sequence comes from Chloroflexota bacterium, assembly GCA_012514615.1. The sequence goes on from JAAYZY010000572.1 coordinate 331, forward strand.
CAGGAAGCCGCTGTCTTCATCCCAGCAGGCCAGGTGGGCAGGTCGCCGCGGGTCAGCGCGGTGAGGCGCACCCGCGGCCCGCGCAGCAGGGTCAGGTCCGTCATGGGGCTCTGTCTCCGTTGGGCGGCTCAGGAGCCGCCGCGCCCCCCCTACGAGGCCGACGGCAAGGCGTCTGTGACCGGGGCCGACGCTGGGGCCTCGGCATGACCGCCCCCCAAGTGCTTCTGCAAGATGACCAGGTCGTCGCCGGGGGAGTAGAAGTCGTGGACCACTGCCTCCCGCTGGTAACCGCGAGATTCGTACAGACCCCGGGCGGCGGCGTAGGCCGCCAGGCTCGACGTCTCCACCAAGATCAGGCGCCCGCCCCGCTGGGCCACCTCCAGTTCCATGCGGGTCAGCATCACCGAAGCGATGCCCCGCCCCCGCGCCTCCGGGGCCACGCAGACCCAATACAGGTCGAAAGTGCCCTCAGTGAGGGGCGTGGGGCCGAAGCAGAGAAAGGCCAGCGCCTGCCCGTCTTCCCCCTTGTAGACCAGGAAGACGTAGCCGCTGGCTTCGCCATCCCGCAGGTAGGCCTCCCACAGCTCTTGCACGCAGGCGACTTCATCGCTGGTGAAGACGCCGGAGCGGGCCGCGATCCCTAGGATCGACTGCCCATCACCTTCATTGGCCAACGAAATGGTAAACATACACCGCTCTCACTCCAAGGCTAGTCTCAGAATGGTGGTGATCATGTCGGTATAGCCGTACCCGGCAGCCGCTGCGGCCCGGAAGAACCCGGCCTCGGGCGAGAGGTCGGGGTTGCAGTTCACTTCCAGCACGTAGGGCGTGCCGTCGTCCGCCACGCGTAGATCCACCCGCCCGTAACCGCGGCCGCCTACCAGCTCCCAGGCCCGCAGCGCTGTGGCCTGCAGCCGTTGGGTCAAGGCCGGCGAGACCCGGGCCGGGCAGACCACCGGCGTGTGCCCAAAGGCGTGGGATTCGGGCTGCCACTTGGCGGCGAAGGAAAGGATGCAGTCTAAAGGGTCGGCGAAGCCCAGGAACTCCACCTCCGACGGGGGCAGGACCCTCGGCGTGGCGTCCCACAGCGAGACGTTGATCTCGCGCCCCACGACGAACCGCTCCACCAGCGCCAGCTGGCCGTAGCGCTCCAGCACGTAGACGACGCGCTCCTCCAGTTCCGAGGCGTCCCGCACCACAGCCGAGGCCGCCACACCCAAGCTGCCATCTTCCGCCACGGGCTTGACCATGAGGGGAAAACCCAGGCGGCCTCCCAGGGCCGACGCACGCGCCGGATCGCGGCAGAGCCCCCACTCTGGCGTCGGCACCCCCCCGGCCCGCAAGAGCCGCTTGGCCACGGCCTTGTGGGTGGTACGGCCCAGCGCTTCGGCGTCGGCCCCGGTGAAGCGAGCCCTTGG
>JAAYZY010000573.1 GCA_012514615.1 Chloroflexota bacterium
GCTTTCCATCAACCTGTTTGGCGACGGGCTGCGGGATGCCATCGATCCGCGCATGCGGGTGTAGCTCCTGGGCGGTCCCAACGCCATCTGCATAAGGCCGCCGCTGATGTGGCGTGTTTCGGGCGTGGTGGCATGGCCAATGTCACCACGCCTTTCTGTGGTGCTGCCGGCCCCGGCCTGAAGGAGGATCGGATGGACGAACGAGTGCTGGCGCATCTGCGCGCTCACGCTGGGCGGCACATCGAGGAGCTGCAGGCTTTGGTGCAGATCCCCAGCGTGGTGGGCCAGCAGGAGGGGGTGCAGGCCTGCGCCGCCTGGCTGGCCGATGCCCTGCGCGCCATGGGCGCGGCCCCGGTCATCGTGGAAGAGATGGAGTACCCGGTGGTGATGGGCCAGGTGCAGGGCCAGAGCGACCGCTCCCTGTTGGTCTACTGCCACTACGACGTGCAGCCAGCCGGGGAGCCGGAATGGCGCTTCGGCCCCTTCAGCGCCACGATCCACGACGGACGAATGTACGGCCGGGGCACGGTGGACGACAAGGGTGCGCTCATTGCCACCATGCAGGCCGCCCGCGCCTACCTGGAGTGCGGCCTGCGCCCACCGGTGACGGTGAAGTTCCTCTTCGAGGGGGAAGAGGAGATGTCCAGCCCCTCGTTGCGGGACGTGCTGGTGAGGCGCCGAGCCTTCCTGGAAAGCGACGCCCTGGGCAACTTCGGCGACAACGTCTGGGAGGATGGCCGCCCGCGGGTGGTCTGTGGGCTGAAGGGCCTGTGCCTGCTGCGTCTGGAGACCCACAACCGGCGGGAGTTCCACGCCCGCTACTCCCCCTTGGTGGAAGGCGCCGCCTGGCGATTGGCCTGGGCGATCAACTCCCTGCAGGGCCGTGACGGCCGCATCCGGGTGCGCGGCTTCTACGACGACGTCGTACCACCGCAGCCGGCCGACATCCAAGCGCTGGTGGACCTGGGGTGGGACCCCCAGCAGGTGTTGCAGCAGAGCGGACAGAGCGCCTTCCCCGGCGGCAAGACCGACCTGGAGGCCCTGGTGGCCTACATGCTGGAACCGACGGTCAACCTGCAGGGCGTCAGCGGGGGCTACCTCTCGCCCCAGCCCAAAGGCGTGGTGCCGGCCTCGGCCGCGGCGGAGCTGCGCTTCGGCCTGGTGCCGAACCAGACGCCGGAGCGAGTCTGCCAACTGGTTCGGGCCCACCTCGACGCCGAGGGGTTCGACGATGTGCAGGTGACCCTGCTGGGGCGCAACCCCTGGGCGCGCACGCCGCTGAACAGCCCCTTCGTGCAGGCCATGGCCCGCAGCCTGCGGGCGGCCTTCGGTCGGGAGGTGGCCTTCCAACCAGCCTACACCGGGTCGGGCCCAGAGGGCCTGTTTCAAGAGCTGTTCCCCACCATGGAGCACGCCTACACCGGCTTTGGCCCCACCGAAGACAACCTGCACGCGCCCAACGAGTACATCGTGTTGGACGATTACCTGCGGGGCATCGAGGCGGTGGCCCGCCTGTACAGCGAACACGCCGCGGCCTGAGAGCGGGTGACCCCCATCACCACACGGAGGTTGCGATGCCTGAACCACCGTCCTGGAGATTCCAGAAGATCATCAAACCGATGTTCGGCCTGCCCCTGACCCATGCCATCCTGCGAGGTCGCGTGGTCACGTGTGTGGGCAACCAGGTGATCGAAGACGGCTTCGTGCGCATCGAGGGGGAGACCATCGCTGCTGTGGGCCGCGCCGCCGACCTGGGGACGCCGGACCTGCCGGTCATCGACGCTGGCGGCACGCTGCTGCCCGGGCTCATCAACAGCCACGCCCACCTGGCGTGGGACGGCGCGCACGACCTGGCCTCCCAGTCCATGTCCGACGGACCGGAGATCAGCGCCTACAAGTGCGCCGGGAACATGCAGATCGCCCTGCGCTCTGGCATCACCACCCTGCGAGACATGGGCATGAATACCAGCGACCTCTTCGCCAAGCAGGCGGTGGAGCAGGGGATCTTCCCCGGGCCGCGCCTACTGGTGGTGGGTGAGGCCATCGTACAGACCGGCGGGCACACCTACTGGTGCTGCCGGGAGGCCAGTGGGCCCGACGAGATGCGCCGAGCCGTGCGAGAGCAGGTGCGGGCCGGGGCCGACTTGATCAAGATCATGGGCTGCCACGATCGCCTGGAGTTCACCGACGCGGAGCTGGAGGCGGTCATCGACGAGGCCCACCGCAACGGCCTGCCCATCACCGCCCACGCCACCTACGAGGAGTGCATCCGCCGCGTGGTGAGCTTCGGCATCGATTGCGTGGAGCACGCCGGCAGCATGTCCGATGAGACCATCGAACTGCTGCTGCAGCGCCAGGTGCCCATCGTCTCCACCTTCGCGGCCTACGTGATGCAAGCCGACGCGGACAACGCCCGCCGCTACGGCATCCCCGAATGGAAGATCGCCGAGCGCCAGCGGCAGATTGCAGACCCTGGGCGGTTTGCCGGCGTGGTCAAGGCCGCCAAGGCCGGCGTGCCCATCGCTTTTGGCCCCGACTCCGGCAGCCCCGCGGTGCCCCACAGCGTGGTGGCGCCAGAGCTGCAGTTCATGCTCAAGATCGGCCTGGTAGCCGACAACTACGGAGCCCTGCACACGGCCACCAGCGTGGCTGCCAAGCTGAACCGCTTGGAGAGCAAGCTGGGCACCCTGGAGCCTGGCAAGTGGGCCGACCTGATCGTGGTGGAGGGCAACCCGCTGGACGACCTGGCGGCGCTGACCCAGGTGCGCATGACCTTCAAGGGCGGCCGGCGCATGGTCTAGTCTGCTGCAAGCAGGGCTGCTAGGAGGAGTGGGGATGAAGGATCTGGTGCGTGTGGCGGCCGTCCAGATGGACGTGGCTTGGCTTGACCCCCAGGCGAACCGCGAGCGGATGTTGGCCCACGTTCGCCAGATCATGGAGGCGCGGCCGGTGGACCTGATCGTCTTCCCGGAGCTGGCCACCACCGGTTACGTGCGCAGCTTCGATGCCGCTTTCGGGCGCGCCTTCATCGAGGCTTCGGAGACGATCCCCGGCCCCACGACCGAGGCTCTGGGCGCAGTGGCTCGCCACTACGGGCTGCACATCGTGGTGGGGCTGTCGCAGCTCCACCCGGTGATTCCAGCTACCCTGTTCGATTCGCTGGCGCTCATTGGCCCCGCAGGCCAGGTGCTGGGCGTGCAGCAGAAGATCCACCTGGCGTTCGAAGAGCTGCACTACTTCGCCCGGGGCCAGGCGCTGGAGGTCTTCTCCACGGCGCTGGGGAACCTGGGCCTTTCCATCTGCTACGACACCGTCTTCCCCGAGCTGGTGCGCATCCTTTCCCTGCGGGGGGCAGAGATCATCTGCGCCTGTTTCAATGCCCCGCGCCGGGACCCGTTCGTGCCCGGCTTCTTGGAGCACCTGGCGGCCACCCGCTCCAACGAGAACCGCAATTTCGTGGTGGCCTGCAACCGTGTGGGCGTGGAAGACGGGTTGGTGCACTACGGGCGCAGCGTCATCACCGGTCCGCGGGCTGAGACCCTGGCCCGCAGCGACGGCGAGGCGGAAGAGGTGGTCTACGCGGACCTCACCCGGGAGATGTTTCTGGAGGGGCGGGCCAAGAACGCCTTCAAGGATCGCCGCCCTGAGCTGTATGGCCCGCTTACTGAGCTGCTGTAGGTGCGGGCCGGGCGTGCTGCGGCTTGAGGAGCGCCCCCGCCCAACGCCAGGCGGGGTGCCAAGCGTCTTCTCGACAGAGACCCTGAGACAGACCTAATCGTCCAAGGAGGACACCATGTTCGTCGTTCGGGCAGGCAAGTTGA
>JAAYZY010000574.1 GCA_012514615.1 Chloroflexota bacterium
CCAGGTATAGGTCACGGTGTTGCCGTTGGGCGCCTGCATGCTGGTGAGAGGCAGCCGCACGTATCGCTTGTGCTGGTCTCCGGCGCCACATAGCTTCCAGTAGTGCACCTGGCTGGAACCGCCGAAGACGTACTTGACGCCGTTTGGCGTCCAGACGTGGTAGGCGCCATCATCCACCTTCACCACCTTGATGAAGGGGTTCTCTTTGGCAAACCAGGTTTCGGTGGCCTCGTTGGTCTTGCGCAGGGAGTAGGCCACTCCTTGGAGCGTCACGGTGCGCTTGACGCTGTTGGCGTCGCCTGGCGGGATGAAGAGGTAGTCAGCGCCCGCAATCTGCCAGCCAAAACCTGCCTGGCTCAAATGGCCGGCGTTGGGCGTATGCATCGAGCTGGTGTAGGAAAGGCCCAGCTTGGGCGCCAAGCCGCCCCGACCCGGGGGGAGGCTGAACCCATACTGGTAGGCTATGGAACCGCTGAAGAGCTGAGCCTGGGCGCCGCGGATGCTGGCCGTCTGTTCCAAGATGTAGCTGTAGGTACCATCCGAGAACACCGAGAAGTGAGACAGATCGAGCGCCAGACGCCCCCCCTGTGGATCTGTCTGCCTGCCCAGTTCCACCCACTCCTGTCTCCCTTCGTCGAAAGTGTAAAGGATATGCTCATCGAAAACAGGCGTGGAACGTTCGTCCGGCGGAAAGGTGTAGACCAGCTTCAGGGGGACTGGGAACTGGTGTATGGCCCGGCCAGCTCCATCGTAGGCCTCCAAGTTGAAGGCGGCTTGCATCGTGGCAGGCAGCGGCGGCAGATCGGCCAGGTCGCTCACCGGAGAGTAGACGAAGCGGGTTTGGCCCTCTACCGCCCCCGGCGGAACCTGGATGGCAATCCTCCCGTCCAGCGAGCGGAACCAGCCGCCGCTGGGCGTAAGCCAGGCGGTATCGCTGCGCGGCTCCACGATCCGGATATCGGCAGTGGCAGACTGCGGGTCGGGCAGCCCACCACCCTGGGCGGTCACGGTCACCCCGAGCATGTCGCCGACGGCCAGGTCAGCCACCCGGAGGCCGAAGCTGCCGCTGGCCTTGCCGCCAATCTCCACTTCAGGCACAGCCCACGTCAAGCTGCGGCCCCCTTCTTGGAGCCCAAACCCAGCGCCGCTCCCTGGCTCGAAGGCCACGCCTGGCGGCAAGGGGGCCGTGACGACCAGCCCCTGCAGGGCCTCCGCGCCGCTGTTCACGACGGTCGCAGTGAGCTGGATCACCTCGCCCGGGCCAACCCACTCCGAATCGGCCCGGAGGTAGAGTTGCAGGGGGTGTATCCCATCCGCGGGGTCATATGGTTCGTCCACAACTGGTGTAGCCTGTGCATGAGCGAGGAGCGCTGGGAGGCTGGCGGCGGATGGCTCCTCGGCCGCGAGCGACAGAACTGCCGAGAAGGTTTCGCAAGACTCGACGCTGCTGCTAGGCTGCAGCGGCCCCGCCGATGCAGGGGCCGCCGCAGTGACCACGGCCTGGGGCAGAACGACCGTGACGATCAACAGGACTTGAAAGACTTTCCGCAACGCGCGAACAACAACACCGACGTTCACAGGCTAACCTCCTCAACTGAAAGCCTGGTGTTGGTGGTTCGTGCCCTGCCGACGGCAGGTTGGGCCTTAGGCCGCGCCTCGCGGGATAGAAACGGCTGCCGGTGGGGAAGCCTGGCCCTGAGGCCAGCGCCGTGATCAGCCCAGCCAGCTTGGCAACAAGGACCTACAAGGTGAGGTCAACGGGAGTCGACGAGCCAGATCACATCCAGTCAAGCGGCCTGATCATATTATATCAAAGAGCATGCAAGAAGTCAAGCACTGTCAATATCACGCGCCTCCTGGTCTGGGCTGGCAACCAGCTGGCCAGCGGCGCTGACCTCGGAGCCCTCATCGCCTAACCCTCCCTGCCCTCCGCCACTCACTGGCCAGACCTCCAACAGTCACCAAAGCGTATTCTTGGGCTTCTTTCGGCGCATTCTCCAAGTGGAGGTTCACGGTGTGGATGGGCCGTCGTCCCATGTTGTGATAGCACTGGTGCGGGCGCTTGGTGTTGGGGTGCCTTCGCCCGCACGTGGTGGAATGGGCTCAGACTTCCACCAGTGCGCGCAGGCGTGCTGAGGAGGGTTCGAGTCCAGTCGGGCGCCTCTGCACGCCACGCCAGGAAGAAAGGACGGAACCCGTCGCGCGGCTTCACCAGCACAACCTCGCCGTCCTTGCGACTCCCCACTGGGACGAAGCTGGCATACAGGTCACGCATGGCCAGAAGGCGGCGCACGTCATCCTCGGTGAAGGAACGCGACTGGCCATGCCGGGCGTGGAAGCGATTGTCCCGCATGCCGGCCGCCGCTGCAATTGTCCACAGAGAACGGCTCGGTTCCTCAGTCCGTTGGCGCGATGGCGCGGCTGGGGCAGACAAGCCGTGGTGGGGTCGGCGTTGGGGGCCCTGCAACAGCCGTCACAGGGCCTCCACCGCCGTGCGAGCCCTCAAGCGCGCGAACGGCAAATGGAACCGAGCGCGGCGCAGAACCGTTGACAGCGGCCGCTCATGGGTGTACAATGGGGGCATAGGGAGGGCAGGTTTCCCCACACCATCCCACTGATACCCACTTCCAATCTATGCAACGTCTAGCCCCTGGCCCGTTAGGGGTACGCATCGGCCTCAGCCCCCGGGAGACCAGAGGCGTGACGTTGTGCCACCGCGCATAGCGCCTTTGCCTCCCCAGCAAGAAGGAGGTGATCAGGGGCCGCCAGGGCGTGCACAGAATCGGGTCCGCCCGTCAACGAGGGACGGAGGGGCGGGCAGCCAGCCTGGCCCGGCTGGCAGAAACGAGCTACGGTATCGCTGTCCCCCAGACGCGAACCTGATGGGAGGAACC
>JAAYZY010000575.1 GCA_012514615.1 Chloroflexota bacterium
CCGCGGGGCCAGTCGCTCCAACAACGGCACCCAGGTGGCCGGCGGGAGGAAGAGGTCGACGTAGGGGAATCGCTCCCGCAAGTTGGTTTCCTCCCCCACCAGGCAGCCGGCAACCACCAGCAGCTTGTCCGGCCACCGCCGCTTCAGCGGCTTCAGGGAGGCCAGCCGCCCCAGGGCCCGCTCCTCTGCGCTCTGCCGCACCACGCAAGTCTGCAGCACCACCACATCCGCGTCTTCCGGGCGCGCCGCTTCGTGGTAGCCTCGTTGCTGCAGCTCTTCGCCCAACTTCCGCATGTCGGCGAAGTTCATCTGGCAGCCGATGGTCCAAAGATAGTAGGCGCCCGCCCCATCCCGCCGAGCGGCTGTCCCCCCTTGTGCGTTGCCCAAGATCGCTCCCCCTTCCCCTGCCGCCTCAGTCGAGGCGAGCCGCCACCTCGCGGGCGGCCAGCAAGCCCGACGCCGACGCCTGCACCAACCCCCGGGTCACGCCGGCGCCATCGCCGGCAGCGTAGAGCCCGGCGATGTGTGTCTGCAGCGAGGCGTCCAGGCGCAGCCGCGACGAGTAGAACTTCACCTCCACCCCGTAGAGCAGCGTGTGGCGGGAAAAGACGCCCGGCGTCACTTCGTCCATGGCCCGCAGCATCTCCAGGATGTTGGCCAAGTGACGATAGGGGAAGACCAGCCCCAGGTCGCCGGGGGTGGCATCTCGCAGGGTGGGCTGCACAATGCTGCGGGACATCCGTTCGTCGGTGGAGCGGCGGCCCTGCTCCAGATCGCCCAGGCGCTGCACGATCACCCCGCCGCCCAGCAGGTTGGCCAGACGGGCGATATACTTGCCATAGGCGATCGGTTCCTTGAACGGCTTGGTGAACGACTTGCTCACCAGGATGGCTAGGTTGGTGTAGTCGGTCTTGCGGTCGGCGTAGCTGTGGCCGTTCACCGTCACCACGTCGTCGGTGCACTCGGTGACCACCTCGCCGTAGGGGCAGACGCAGAAGGTGCGCACCTTGTCGTCGAAGGCCCGAGAGTAGTAGATCATCTTCGGCTCGTAGGTGGCCTTGGTCAGCGGTTCCAGCACTGTGGCCGGCAGTTCCACCCGCACCCCCACGTCCACCGGGTTGCGGGTCAGCTCCAGCTTCAGCTTCTTGGCCTGACCAGAGAGCCAGCTCGCCCCCTCCCGCCCGGGCGCGATGATCACGAAGCGCCCACGGAACTCGCCGTCGTTCTCCGTGGCCACGCCGACGATGCGGCCGTCGTCCGGCAGCAGCTCGGCCACCGGCGTGTTCATGCGCAGATCCACGCCCCGTTCCTGCAGCGTGCCGCGCATCCCGGCCAGGATGTCGCGGGTGCGGTCGCTGCCCATGTGCCGCAGCGGGTTGGAGACCAACTGCAGACCGGCGCGAGCTGCCTTCTTCTGCAGCCGCTCCACCTCGTCCATGTCAGCCCCGTGCACCACCGGCGACGCGCCGTAGTGGACCCAGACTTGGTCCACCTCCTGGATCAGCCGTTGTGCCGGCTCTTCAGAGAGGATCTCGCTCAGGTGGCCGCCCACCTGCGTGGAGAGGGTGAGCTTGCCATCGGAGAACGCCCCTGCTCCACCCCAGCCGGTGAGGAGCTCACAGGGGTTGCAGTGAGCGCACTTGCCAGTCACCTGCCGTGGGCAACGACGTTTCTCCAGCTCGGGCCCCTTATCCAGCACCAGGATGCGGCGACCCGGCTCTCGGCTCAGCTCCAGAGCAGCGAAGATGCCCGCTGGCCCAGCGCCCACAATGATCACGTCGTATGTCGGTCTCATCGGCTCGCTCCCCTCAATCCCGTTGCCGGCTGCGTGGCGTCAGCCGGCCGGCTGCGACGCCGCCTCGGCGGCCAACACCCTGCCCAAGAACTGCCCCGTGTACGACTTGGGCGCCGCGGCCACCTGCTCTGGGGTGCCCTCGGCCACCACATACCCGCCCAGGTCGCCCCCCTCCGGCCCCATGTCGATGACCCAGTCGGCGGCCTTGATCAC
>JAAYZY010000576.1 GCA_012514615.1 Chloroflexota bacterium
ATCATGTCGGACCACGGCATGGGTTGGCCTGGCGGCTGGAGCGACCCTGATCCGGCCGGCGCGCCCACCCGCAGCCTCCCGCTCTCCTCGGCTTTGGGCGACCAGCTCTATCTGATGGAGATGGACGAGGCGCTGCAGAAGATCCGGGCGCAAACCGGCATCGACCAGCTTGAGCTCATCGGCCTGGACGCCTGCCTCATGGGCCACATCGAAGTGATGAGCGCCCTGGCGCCTCACGCCCGCTATGCGGTGCTCTCACAGGAGACGGAACCAGCCCTGGGCTGGGCCTACACCAGTTTCCTGCAAGCCCTCACCGAGAGCCCAGATATGGACGGGGCGCAGTTGGGACGCCACATCGTCGAGAGCTACATCACCGAGGACCAGCGCATCGTGGATGACCAGGCTCGGCTCGAGCTCGTTGGGCGGGGCCTATCGTTGGGCGGGATGCTGTGGGGCGGCGCCCCCTCGGCCGAACAGATCTCCGGGCAGTTCGAGGGAGCGAGCACCCTGACGGCAGTGGACCTGTCTGCGCTGCCCCAGGTGATGGCCAGCGTCAACGACTTGGCCTACGCCCTGACGCAGGTGGACCAGCGGGCCGTGGCCCAAGCGCGTACGTACGCCCAGTCGTTCACCAGCATCTTCGGCAGCAGCGTGCCGCCATCCTACCTGGACCTGGGCAACTTCGTCCAGCTCGCGGCCCGGGCAACCGGCAACGCAGAGATCAACCAGAAGGCCCAGCAGGTGCTGGCCGCCGTGAACCAGGCGGTAGTCGCCGAAAAGCATGGAGCGCAGAAGCCTGGGGCCAGCGGGATCTCCATCTACTTCCCCAACTCCGAGCTTTACCGGTCGCCGGTAGCGGGCCCGCAGTCGTACACCGTGGCAGCGGGCCGCTTTGCCCAGGAGTCGCTGTGGGATGACTTCCTGGCCTACCACTACACCAAGCGCCCCTTCCAACCAGCCACCACCAACGTGGTGGTGCCCGGGCGCGCCGACACCGTCATTCCGGTGGGGTCAGGCGGCATACAGGTGTCGCCGGTCAGGCTGTCTGGCAACGTGGCAGCTCCCGGCCGCCCTGTGTTGCTGAGCGCCGACGTTCGGGGCGAGAACGTCGGCTACGTCTACCTCTTCGTGGGCTACCTCGATAGGCAGTCCAACTCTCTCTTCATCGCCGACATGGACTACCTGGAGAGCAACCGAACCTACAAGATCGACGGCGTCTACTACCCAGACTGGGGAGATGGGGCCTTCACCCTGGAGTTTGAGTGGGAGCCGTTCGTGCTGGCCATCGACGACGGCGTCCACTCGGAGGTGGCGCTGTTCACGCCGCAGGCCTACGGGGCGTCGCCAGAAGAGGCGGTCTACACCGTAGACGGCACCTACACCTACGCCGACAGCGGCGACCGCCGCAAGGCACGGCTGCATTTCGTCAACGGCGTCCTGCAACGGGTCTACGGCTTCACTGGCGAAGCTGGGGTCGGCGCGCCGCGGGAGATTTTGCCACAGGTCGGCGATACGTTCACCATCACCGAGACCTGGATGGAGCTCGACCAGAGCGGCCAGGCCACGCAGACGGTCACCCAAGACGGCGGCACCCTCACCTTCGGCAACCAAGCGTTCACGTGGAAGGAACTGGATGCCGCCCCAGGCGAGTACATCGTCGGCTTCATGGTCCGGGATCTGGACGGCCAAGGCCAAGAGGCGTACGCGCCGGTGCAGGTACGGTAAGGGACGCAGCCACCGCATGCGGACGGCCAGCGGCCATCTGAGCCAACAACGGCAGTGTGGATGCGCCGAGTGTGCTAACGGCCCGGGCAAGGCACGCTGCACTCGCTCTGATGGCAACTGCACGGTACATGCGAGCCTGGCTCTGCGCACCTACGTGCGCCGCCTCATCGACACCTTCGGCGACAGCGGCCTGGTGGTGGACGGAGCGGTGGATGGCCTGCCAGCCGAGTCTCGCCCGGAGAA
>JAAYZY010000577.1 GCA_012514615.1 Chloroflexota bacterium
CGCGCCGGCACTCTTGCAGGGCGGCGCGATCGTCTGCCACGGCGCGGTGGTAGAGCACGTCGGTACAGGTGACGAGGCCGAAGACGCCGGCCGGGAACGGCAGCGCTGCCACCGACGCTTGAGCCAGGCCGGGCAGGCTGCGCTCTTGGCAGTAGTGCAGGGCCAGCGGGGAGACGTCCACCCCCACCGCCGGGTGTCTGCTGGTCAGCTCCGCCAGCCAGGCGCCGGCGCCGCACCCCACGTCCAGGGCCCGCGGTGCATCCGGCGGCAGCAGAGCGCCTTGCAGCATGGCCCACGCCAAGCGGCGCATCCCCACGCACCACCAGTGGTGGTCTTCCAGTTGGTGCAAGGCACGGTAAGCCGCAGGTTCCACCGCATCCCCCACTCTCTGGCCCTGGAGGCCACGCCATTATAGCACAGATCGGGGGGGCGTGAAATGGTGGACGGCGGCGCAGGGCAGAAGGGTGTTGCGGATTTGCGGCGGAAGTGATACAATGAAATAGCTTGAGCGTGGCCGGACATGGTGAAGCATCTGCTGGCTCTTGTGCTGGACCCAAGGAGGCATTGACAAGACCATGGAGCCCGACGAGTTCACCGCCCGACTGATGAGCGACATGGAGCCTGACCTCTTGGAGTTCATCAAGAACAAGATCAACTCGTTCATCAAGTGGGATCTCATCCGCTTCTTCCATGAGAACCCGCACACCGTGGATACGGCCGAGAACATCGCTCGCTATGCCGGCCGAAACCCTGTGGCTGTGAAGCCCGAGCTGGAGGAGCTGGCCGCCGCCGGCGTGATGCAGCAGCAACAGTTGGGCGAGGTCGCTCTGTACACCCTGACCCATGACGAGGGGACGAGACAACTGGTGCGACGGTTCGCTCAGGCTTGCGAAGACCGCCGCTTCCGGGTGAAGGCGGTGTACCACATTATCAAAGGTATGAACTGAGCGGCAGGCGCTGCCAGCCTCAGGGCGGAGGGGGCGAAACGCAGCAGGGGAACGATTTGAGGGGGCCACAGGGATGGATAGAGTCAACACAGGGATTCTTGGCCTGGATGAGATGCTCCACGGCGGGTTCCTGCCCCAGTCGGCCAACTTGGTGGAGGGGGCGCCCGGCACCGGCAAGACCACCCTGGGCATGCAGTTCATCTACAACGGCATCGTCGCCTGTGACGAGCCTGGCCTGATTGTCACGTTCGAGGAGTTCCCTCAACACTACTACCGGGACGCGGCTAACTTCGGGTGGGACTTCCGCAAGCTGGAGCGCGAAGGCAAGCTCAAGGTTGTCATGAGCAGCCCGGAGGTGACCCGCCTGGACCTGGAGAGCGTGGGCGGGATGATCGAGACCGCGGCCCTGGAGATGGGGGCGCGGCGGATCCTGGTGGATAGCCTCTCCCATTTCGAGCGCCTGACCAACGACCCGGTGGAGCTGCGCTCCATTCAGTACAGCTTCATCAACGCCTTGAAGCGCCAGGGGCTGACTAGCGTGCTGACGCGGGAGAGCCCCACCCTTTTCGGCGAAGACGCGTCCGACGAGCCTGAGGTTGCCTTCACAGTCGATTCATATCTCCTCTTGCGTTACGTAGAGATGGAGAGCGCCATCCACAAGGCGCTGCTGGTGCTGAAGCTGCGCGGCAGCGACCACGCCAAAGACATCCGCCAGTTCACCATCACCCATCGGGGCATTGAGGTGCAGGCCAAGTTCGAAGGGCGCGAGGCTATTCTCAGCGGCAGCCCCTACCGTACCATGGCCGATTCGTTTGTTGAGGCGTTCGTGCGCAAGCGTTGAGCGAGCTGCTGGCGTCCCATAGGATCTGTGCGGAGAGCAGATGTCACTGATTTCTCGGTTGCTGATGCTGGTCGCCTGGGTCGGCGCGACCCTACTGGTGTTCTGTCTATACATGATTGCCCGTTTCTTTCAGCAGAAGTCCGATCAGCGCTCGCACTACGTTTGGTTCCTCTTGCCTCTGGTGCTCTACCTAGTGGCTGCCCTGTACTACACCCTCCCTGGGAACGATTTCGCGGTCAACCCGGTGGCCGACCTGGTGTTCTGTGCCGCCGGCCTGACCACGCTGCTCCTGGGCAATCACCTGCTCAGGCTGATGACCGGAGGCAGACGGTGACTCTGGTTCTGGCGTTGGCGGGGTGTCTGGGCGAGGCCGCGATCGTCTACGCCATACTGATCCTGAGGCAGCTGAGCGAGAAGCTGGGCTCGGTGACGAAGATGCGCCCCTACTATCGGGGCTACTACGTGGCCATCGCCCTGCTGGGCGTGGCTCTGCTTTCCCGGCTGGTGCACATCGGCACCGTCTTGGGGGGGACGACCCAGAGCGTGTCGTTCCTAGGCGAGGAGGCTTTCTACCTCCTGACGCACCACCTGCCGCTGGCCTTGGGCATCTCCGTGGCATTGGGCATCACCATCAAGTATTGGGGCTGGCTGCTGCGGGAGTGAGCCCGAGGCAGACCGCTGGTGCGCATTCTACTCTCTGAGGAGCTAGACGAGGATGTCGATCAGTTCTTTCGAACAGTTGTTGGAGTCAGCGAAGTCGCTAGGCCGGAAGAAGATTGCCATCGCTGCGGCCCAGGAGGCCGAGGTGCTGCTGGCCGCCAGCGACGCCGAACAGCGAGGGTTCGCCGACTGCACTCTGGTGGGGAACGCGCCGGCCATAGAGCGCATCGCTGCCGAACAGGGAGTGGACCTCTCGCAGATGGCGGTGATTCACGAGCCTGAGCCGCGCCTGGCGGCGCGCAAGGCCATGGAGCTGGTCTCGACGGGCCAGGCGCATTTGGCCATGAAGGGCAGCGTGGAGACCGGGCAGTTCCTGCGGGCCGCGCTGGACAAGGACCTGGGCCTGCGGGTGGGCCGCCTGCTCAGCCACGTGGGCATCTTCGAGATCCCCGGGGTGGACCGACTTCTGTTCATCAGCGACGCCGGCGTGGTGGTGGCCCCCACCATGGAGATGAAGATCGAGATCGTGTACAACGCCATCGAAGTGGCCCAGGCGCTGGGCATCGAGCAGCCGAAGGTGGCGATCCTGGCGGCCACGGAGATGGTCAACCCCAAGATCCCCAACACGCTGGACGCGGCCAACCTGGCCAAGATGGCCGATCGCGGCCAGATCAAGGGCGGCATCATCGATGGCCCGCTGGCGCTGGATAACGCCATCTCGGTGGAGTCGGCCCGGGTCAAGGGGATCCAAAGCGCAGTGGCTGGCCACGCCGATATCCTCATCGTGC
>JAAYZY010000578.1 GCA_012514615.1 Chloroflexota bacterium
CACCTACACTTCCTATACCGGGATGCCGTGCCGCTTGTAGAAGTCGGCCAGGAAGACCTCCTTACCCGTCTTGGATGATTCGATGCAGGCGAAGACCAGCGAGAGGGTCTTCAGGTGATCTTTGCCGCTGGTGATGAGCGGCTTCCCTTCCCGGACAGCCGCCATGAACTCCCGTAGCAAGCCCCGGGTGTCATCCACAAACGGCTCCGCCTGCTCCATGGCCACCGGGGTGAGCGGCTCGGCCACCTCTTCTTTGAAGTTGGTGCCGGTCATGGCCAGCTCGGGCTGGAAGCGCACCTCCGAGAGTTTGTTGAACTGGCGGTCCTGCTGCAGCACGCCGCCTGGGAAGTCGATGCGCCAGCGGAAACCCAGGCGGTTCCAGCCGGCCGTCCAGGTGCCCACGTAGGTGGCGTAGAGCCCCCCTTGGAAGCGCATGAGGGCCGAGACGTTGCTGTCGTCGGCGTAGGTGCTCCACTCTGGGTTCCAGGTGTGGCAGAAGACCGACTCCACCTCCCGGGCGTAGCAGTAGCGCATGAGGTCCAGATGATGCACCGACTGCTCGAGCAGCATCGGCTGCTCCATGGTCAAGCAGTACTTGTTCAGGTCGTGCCGCCGGCCGTCCCGATGCCGCAGGTAGGTGTACTGAGAGAACGACGGCTTGCCCATTGTCTCTTCCAGGATGTAACGGCGGATGGTCTGGTGCGAGGGGAGATAGCGGAAGTTCATCCCCACCATCAACTGCAGACCCCGTCGCTCCGCCTGCTGCACCAGGTCGATGGCTTCGGGCACGTCTTCGGTGAGCGGCTTCTCCACCAGAGCGTGGATGCCCCGCTCGAAGGCCATCATCACCTGCTCGTGGTGCCCCTCCGGAGGCGTCACGATGATCAGGGCATCCGGCTTGGTCTCATCCAGCGCTTGGGCCAGGTCGGTGAAGCAGGCCACCCCCTCGTCGCCGAACGCCTTCACTTGGGCCTCCAGCACCTCCTTACGGCGGGCCACGTAGCCCACCATCTGCGCGCCGGGCTCCTCGCGCACCACCCGCGACCACTGCCGGCCGCGCACGCCCACGCCGATCTGCACAAACCGCATCATCGTTCCCTCCCCTAGGGGATGCTATCCCGCATCTGAATCGTCTTGGTCAGCTCGTCGTGCGAGCTGGCACACACTCTTGCAGTGCGTCCACCACTTCGTCGATCTGGGCCTCGGTCATCTCAGGGAAGATGGGCAGGCAGATGGTGCGATCCGCCACCCACTCGGCCACCGGGAAATCGCCTCGTCGGTAGCCCAAGGCTCGGTAGGCCGGCTGCTCATGGAGCAGCGGGATGTAGTAGACCCGGGTGGCGATCCCTCGCCCGGCCAGGTGACGGCAGACGGCCGCCGGGTCATCCACCAGCACGGCGTAGGCCCGGTAGACATGGCGCACGTCAGCCGCCTCCGCCGGCATCTGCAGTTGCAGGCCGGCCAGCCGCTGATTGTAGCGGCGGGCCACCGCCCGACGGGCCTCGATGCGCCCGTCCAGGGTGGGCAGCTTGGCCCGCAGCACCGCCGCCTGCAAGGCATCCAACCGCTCGTTGAAGCCTTCCCGCTCCATCTCCCAAAGCGGCTGACCCTCGGGTCCCAGCAGGTTCTCTTCCATGGCCAGGGAGTGGCCGTAGTTGCGCAGCACCTTCACCCGGTCGGCCACTGCCTTGTCATCGGTGGTGACTATGCCGGCGTCGCCGTAGGCCCCCAGGATCTTGGTGGGGGCCAGGCTGAAG
>JAAYZY010000579.1 GCA_012514615.1 Chloroflexota bacterium
ACGAATGACCCCGGGCCGGGGTGGCCTGCCATGAACGCTTGCCGGCGGAGTGCGGGACGCAGGTGGGCCTGTCTGGCCCTGGCGGCTTTGACCCTGGCCGGCTGTGTCGCTTCCCCGGCGCCGACTGCGCCGCCAGCCGCACCCCCGGCCACGGCGACGACCGCCGCGACCCCAACGCAGACAGTCCAGGCCACCGCCACCGTCGCTCCCCCTACGATCACAGGCACACCGACTCCCTCGCCCAGCCCTACGCCCACCTCAACTCCTCGGCCTACACAGACAGCCAGCCCGACCGCATCGCCGACAGAGTCGCCTACGCCCACCGCGGCGCCCACGCCGGTGGTTTCGGCGCGGGAAGTGCTGCGGGGCAATCCGCAGCGCCCTTGGGTGGCGCTGACCTTCGACGCCGATGCCTCGGCCGCGCCGGCCGCCCAGTTCTTGGACGCCCTGCGGGACGCCGGGGCGCGGGGGACTTTCTTCATCCAGGGCGCCTGGGCCCAACGCAACCCCGATCTGGTGCGGCGCATGGTGGAGGAAGGCCACGAGATTGGCAACCACTCCCAGACCCACCCGGACTTCCGCACGCTGACCCGTGAGGAGATTGTGGCCGAGCTGGCCGCGGCTGAGGCGGCCATTGAGCCCATCGCCGGGCGCAGCACCCGCCCCTACTTCCGCCCGCCCTACAGCTACCGCAACGATCTGGTGCGTCAGGTGGCTGCCGAGGAGGGCTACCTGACGGTAGTGTGGGACATCGACGCCTTCGATTGGAAGGCCGATTCCACCCCCGAAAGCATCTTGCAGCAGATCGTGGACCATGTGCGCAACGGCTCCATCATCGTGCAGCACGTAGGGGATGAGAACTCAGCGGAGGTGCTGCCGCAGGTGATCGCCGAGCTGCGGTCCCGCGGCTACGAGCCGGTCACTCTTTCGGAGGTGCTGGCCCCCTGAAGGGGGCACGCGGCCTGGCGCTGGGGCTTGACCCGGCGCTGGAAAACGGGTATACTAGGCTCAGCAGCGCCTTCCAGCGCTGCCGCCCCCTGCGTTTCCGGTCGACCTGCTTTGCCACAAGGAAGAGGTGTAGGCCATGTCCCAGAGCAAGCCCATTCGCGTGATGATTGTGGACGACCATGCCGTGGTGCGCAGCGGCTTGGGGGCCTTCCTCATGGCCTACGACGACCTGGAGCTGGTGGGGGAAGCCCGAGACGGACAAGAAGCGCTGCACCAGTGCCAACTGAAGTGCCCCGATGTGATCCTCATGGACCTGCTGATGCCGGTGATGGACGGCGTCGAGGCGACCCGGGCGATCCGGGCCTCCTGCCCGGAGGTCCAGGTTATCGCCCTGACCAGCTTCGTGGAGAATGAGCGGGTCCAGGCCGCCCTGCGGGCTGGGGCCATCGGCTATCTGCTGAAGAACACCTCGGCTGCCGAGCTGGTCAACGCCATCCGCAGCGCCGCTGCCGGCAAGCCCAGCTTGGCCCCCGAGGCGGCTCAGGCGTTGATGCGGGCTGCCGCCGCCCCACCGCCCCCTGGCTTTGACCTGACCGACCGCGAGCGCGATGTCTTGCAGTTGATGGTGGAGGGCCTGAACAACGCCGAGATCGCCGACCGGCTGGTGGTGAGCCGCTCCACGGTGAAGTTCCACGTAAGCAACGTCCTCTCCAAGCTGGGGGTGACCAGCCGCACCGAAGCGGTGGCCCTGGCCATTCAGAGCAAACTGGTGAAATGAGGCGCCGCTGCCAAGGCAATGTGAGCGGCGAAAGCCCAGCGCTTGTGGCGGCCCCACGTATGGGGCGGCTGTGGCGCGCCGGTGCTGGCCGGCGGCAGCTGGGTGCGGGGGCGGTGGCCCATGCATGAGCTCGCGGTGACCCAGAGCGTTTTAGAGATCGTCGTGCGTCATGCCCAGCGGGCCCAGGCTGCCCGGGTCACTGCCATCAACCTGGTGGTGGGCGAGCTGAGCGGCTTCGTCAGCGAGTCGATCCAGTTCTACTTCGACATGGTCAGCCAGGGCACCCCCGCGGAGGGCGCTGAGCTGCGCATCCGCCGTGTGGCGGCGAAGGTGCGCTGCCGGGCCTGCGGGACCGAGTTTGCCACCACGGATCACCGCTGGGTCTGTCCCCAGTGTCAGGCGGTGGGCGGCCAGGTGCTCAGCGGGCAGGAGTTCCACGTGGAGAGCATCGAGGTGGTGTAGCTCCTCTGCCGCCAACCTGCTAGGAGGTGAACCGTGCAAATCCCGGTGGTGGAAGGGATCCTCAGCGCCAACGATGAGATTGCCCGTCAGAACCGCCAACTCCTGGACGCCCACGGCGTTTTCATGGTCAACGTCATGGCGTCGCCCGGCGCGGGCAAGACCAGCCTGATCCTGCGCACCGCCGAGGCGCTGCAGGGCCGCTTGCGCCTGGGCGTGGTGGAGGGGGATCTTGCTTCCCACGTGGATGCCGATGCCGTGGCCGCGGCCGGGCTGCCGGTGGTGCAGATCAACACCGGCGACCAGTGCCACCTGGACGCCCCCATGGTGCAGCGAGCCCTGAGCCAACTGCCGTTGACGGAGCTGGACCTGCTCCTGGTGGAGAACGTGGGCAACCTGGTTTGCCCCGTGGGCTTCAAGCTGGGGGAAGACCTTAACGTCATGGTGCTCAGCGTGCCGGAGGGCGATGACAAGCCCCACAAGTACCCGGGCATCTTCGTGGCCGTGGATGCGGTGGTGGTGAACAAGGTGGACCTGCTGCCGTTGGTGCGCTTTCGCCTGGAGGAGTTCTGCCACCTGGTGCAGGGGATGAATCCCGACGCGCCGGTCTTCGAGGTCTCTT
The DNA here is from genome assembly GCA_012514615.1 of Chloroflexota bacterium. Next base: position 2,808 of record JAAYZY010000579.1, read on the forward strand.
GCGAGACGGGCCAAGGGGTGCAGGCCTGGGCCGACTGGCTGGCCGAGCAACGGCCCCTGAGGCGATAGCGCCCCCTGGCCTCCCGCCATGGAGGAGAACGATGCCTGTACCCAAGGCGTTCCATCGTTGGTACCGAGCCCGACCGCTGTTTTTCGGGCACCGCGGGGCGCGCCAAGCCGCCCCCGAGAACACCCTGGCTGCCTTCCGCCGGGCGCTGGAGATGGGCGCCGACGGCGTCGAGCTGGACGTGCAGCTCTCGTCCGACGGGGTGCCGGTAGTCATCCACGACTGGACGCTGGGGCGCACCACGGACGGCCATGGGCCGGTAGCGCGCCACAGGGCAGCCGGCTTGCAGGCGCTGGATGCCGGCGGGTGGTTTGCCCCCGAGTTCAGCGGGGAGCGCATCCCCACGCTGGAGGAGGTGCTGGCGGAGCTGGGCACTCGCTTGCTGATCAACATCGAGCTGAAGGCTCGAGGATGGGGCGACGGCGGGCTGGCGGCGCGGGTGGCCACCCTGGTGCGGGGCAGCGGCCTGGAGGAGCGAGTGCTGGTGTCGTCGTTTCACCCGCCGACGCTCTTCCACTTTCGACGGGAGATGCCCCAGGTCTCGCTGGCCCTGCTCACCGCGCCGGACCAGCCCCTGCCGCTGCGGGAAGGTTGGCTGCGCTCCGTCATTCGCCCCGACACCCTGCACCCCCACTACAGTCAGATCACCCCGGCCTTCAGCAAAGAGGCGTTGCAGCGCGGCTACCGCCTCAACACCTGGACGGTGAACGACCCAGACCTGCTGCCGCACCTGTGGCGGCGGGGCGTGGGCATGGTTTGCACCGACGTGCCGGACGCGCTGACCGCGGCGACGGGGGGAACACACCACAGAGGTGCAGAGGAGGAGGGCTAGTTCTTCTCTCTGTTCCCGGCCGCTCTGTGGCGAAACCTTGAGGAGGAACGCCATGACCGACCCCATGGAGCACGTCCGCATCTTGGCCGGGGAGATCGGCCCCCGGGCTTCCACCGGCCGCGCAGAACGCTTCGCTGCTGAGTATGCCACCGGCGTGCTGCGCAAACTGGGCCTCCAGGTGGCGGTGGAATCGTTCCGCTCGCCGGCCAGTTGGACGGCGCAGAACGCCATCGCCTTTGGGCTGGTGCTGGCCGCGGTGCCGCTCTACCTGGCTTCGCCCCTTGCGGCGTTCCTCCTGGCCTTGGCTGGGCTGCTGCTGGGCGTCTTGGAGAACGACACCTGGCACCTGGCGACCCGCTTGATGCCCCAGCGCCCCAGCCAGAACGTGGTGGGCCGACTGCTGCCGTCTGGCCAGGTGCGCCGGCGCTTGGTGCTGGCGGCCCACCTGGATACCTCCCGCTCGGACTACGCCCATCACCCCAGCCGCGTGGCTGGCTTCCGCACCACCTACCTGCTGAACGTGGCCGCTTGCGCCTGGGTGGCGCTCTGTTTCGGGGTGGGGGCGCTGCTGGTAGGGCGGGAATGGAGCGGCGAGGTGGTGGCTGGGGCCAACGACAACGCCTCGGGCGTGGCGGCCGTGCTGAGCGCCGTGGGGCAGCTGCAGGCGGCGCCCCTGGCCGAGACGGAGGTCTGGGCCGTGCTCACCGGCTGCGAGGAGGTGGTGGCCAACGGCATGGTAGACTTCCTGCGGCGGCACGGCCCGGCGCTGCGGGATGCCTTCTTCCTTGTGCCAGACAACTGCGGGGCGGGCCAGGCTCAGGCGACCACCCTGGAGGGGATGCTCATCCCGCGGCGGTCTAGTGGGCGGTTGCTGGCCTGGGCGCGCCAGGCCGCGACCCAAGAGCCGCCGTTGCCCATGGGCTTTGGCCCCTACCGCGCCGGCTACACCGACGCCACCGCTGCCCTGGCCCGGGGCTACCAGGCCCTCTCTGTTCTGGCGCTGGACGAGCAGGGTGTGCTGCCGAACTGGCACTGGCCCACCGACACGATGGAGAATGTCCAGCCCCAGACAGTCCAGACTGTGACCGAGTTCCTGGTGCGCATGGCCCGGCAGGTGGACGCGGCATAGGTGCAGCCGGGGAGGAGGTGCGACGATGCGCGTGACTGATGTGGTTCGCTGCCCTGGCTTCCCATGCACCGACGTGCGGCACGACCGCTATGCCATCCCCAACGTGGACCTGCCGCCGCAGAAGGTGCGCATCGTCCTCATCTCTGAGGCCGCGCCGGAAGACCCGGCCGACGGCTACTATGCTGCGGGGAACCCCCTGTTCGCCCAGACCACCGTGCAGGCGTTCCGCGACGCCGGGGCCGATGTGGCCGGCATCGCTGACATCCTCCGCCTGGGTGTGTACCTCACCACCGCGGTCAAGTGCGGCAAGACCGGCTACGGGGTGGCCAGTGCCACGGTGCAAGAGTGCTCCCGCCTCTTGGAGCAGGAGGTGGCTCTCTTCCCTGCGGTGCAAGCCTACCTGCTCATGGGCGACGTGGCCATCAAGGCGGCCAACGCCATGGCGAAGCGGGCCGGCCAGCCGCGACCCATCCCATCCGGCGCCACCTACCGGATCCGTGGCGGTGAGTTCCACTTCCGCGGGGTCCGGGCCTTCCCCTCGTACCTGCAGGCCGGTCCCAGCTACTTCATCGAGAAGAGCAAGCGTGAGATGATCGCCCAAGACATTGCCGCTGCCCTGCGGTGGGCAGGCTAGGCTCGGCCCGCTTGCCCATGGGTTGGGTGCGCTGGGGCCGTTGCCCACAGCGCAGCCGCCGGCGTGATCCTCAGCCGAAAGAGCCGCCCCCCAAGCAAGGCGGCCAGGAGGAGCACCATGAAGGACCGCACTGCTGGCGCCGAGGCTTTGGTCGAAGCGTGCGCCGTGGTGGCCTTGGCCGCCCTGGCCTTTCGGCGTGTGGCCGCCTCGCCGGTGGGCCAGTGGCAGAGGGCCGCATTGCCTGGCCTGCGCTTCGGCGAATACAGCGCGGTCCTGCTCGTTGCCCTGGCCGCGGTCTTGCTGAGTGGCAGCGATGGCGCGGTGCACGGGCTGCGTTGGCGCGCCCTGCCTCCGCAGGGAAGGGTGATCGCCTGGGGGCTGGCGCCGGCGCTGGTGTTGGGCGGCGCGCTGAACCTGTGGGGACCGGGCACCTGGGTGGGCGCGGGGGTCGTGGCGGCGTTGGCCGTGGCTGGCGCCACGACCCTGTCCTGGGTGCTGCAGCGGCAAGACGCTCCACGCTCCGTTGGGACGTTGGGCGCCTGCTTGGGGTTGGCTGTGGCCGGGCTGGCCTTCAGCCGCGTGAGCTCGGTGGCGCTGCGCACGCTCTACGTCCATGCCCTGGCTGCCCGGCGGAGGAACTGCTCTTCCGCGGCGTCGGGCAAGGGCGGCTCAACGAGGCGTTTGGCCAGCCTTGGCGCTCCTTCGGCGTGCCCTGGGGGTGGGGAGCGGTTGGGTCGGCCGCGCTCTTGGGGCTGTGGCATGTAGTCCTGAGCCCCTACAGCCCGGCGGTGTGGCCCCATGCCCTGTGGACCTTCTTCGTGGGGCTGTTCTTCGCCTGCCTGCAAGAGCGAAGCGGCGGCCTGGCGGCCCCTTCGCTGTTGCACGGCGTGCTGAACTACGTGCCGTTCTTTGACCTGCTGGCCGGCTAGCGCGGGGCTTTCGCGGCAGGGGTTCCGTGGTGGGACCCAACGAATGTCATCAGGGGAGGGAGGACGATGACGGTTGTGGCCCCAACAACCGAGGGAAGGGAGCGCCAAACCCGCACCGTGCTGGCGGCTGCCTGGGTGGTGTTGCTGCTGGTCTCGGCCCTGCCCGACATCCCGCTGCTGGAGTTTGCTGGCGAAGCTCCTCCGTGGTTTTTCTGGGGCAAGGTGGCGCTGCTGGCTGTGGGCATCGTCGCGGGGCTGGCGTGGCCGCCGCTCCGCCCCCTGCGCCAGTTCTTCGCCATGCTCCTGGTCATCTACCTGGCCGAGCATTTGCGGGTTTGGGGGGAGATGAGCGCCCTGTGGCAGGGCTGGTTCGGGGGTGCGAGCGCCTCGTTCACTCAGGAGATGCCGGGCATCCAGCTTATGCGTCTGGCGTTGGCGCTGATGGGCGCACTGCTGGCGCTGCGCTTCCGACCGGGGCAGTTCCACCTGGCCAAAGGGGATCTGGCAGCCCCGGCCGAGCCGGTACGCTGGCTGGGGCTCAAGCAGCCTGAGCCGTGGACGCGCCTGGGTCGCAACCTGGCCGTTTTCGTCAGCCTGGGGACGCTGGCGTTCTTGCTCTTGGCCGGGCGCCCTTCGCTGCCCATTCTGGCCCGGGCGCTGCCGTTGCTGCCGGCAGTGCTGGTGTTCGCGGCCATGAACTCGTTTGGCGAGGGGGTGACCTACAAGGCATCGTTGCTGGCCCCCTTGGGCCCGGTCGTGGGCAAGAGCCAGGCGCTGTTGCTGACAGCGGCGCTTTTCGGGCTGGGGCACTACACTGGCGTGCCCTACGGGGTGGCGGGGGTTGTCATGGCCGGCTTCTTGGGCTGGCTCATGGCCACGAGCATGTGGGAGACCAAGGGGCTCTTTCGGGCCTGGTTCATCCACTTCTTGCAGGATGTGCTGATCTTCTCCTCTATGGGCATCGGCTCCATCGTTGCCGGCAGAGGGTAGAGCGTCGACGCCTGTTCCGGCACCCCTCAGGTGGAGAAGCGCGTCGGGTCCGCCCTCCGAGTATGCCTTGTCATAGGGGGAGAGCCAAGGGAGGAAGCGCTGGTCTCAGAAGGCGATGCGCCAGGGGTGGGTGTAGACCTGGTAGCGGTCGCCCCGTAGGTAGCCGATGAGGGTGCAGCCCAACGGCTCAGCTAACTCTACAGCCAGGGAAGTGGGCGACGAGCGGGAGGCAGCCACGGGGATGCCCAGCCGCACCGCCTTGGCCACCATGTCGTAGCTGGCCCGGCCGGTGCTCACCAACACCTTGTCGTGGAGGGGGATGCCCCGCAGCAGGCAGTGGCCGGTGGCTTTGTCCACCGCGTTGTGACGGCCCACGTCTTCCATGAGGGTGATGAGCCGCCCGTCGGCGGCGAAGACTGCCGCGGCGTGGACGCCGCCGCTCTGGCGGTAGGCGTCCTGGCCGGCCAGCATCTGCTGGCTCAGCCCGCCCAGCGCCGCTGCGGGGACCGTCGGTCCATTCCGCGGTAGGGCCGGCAGGTCGATGGCCAGTTCGCTGGCGTCCACGCGGCCGCAGCCGGCGCGCACCAAGCGGGTGACGCTGCGGCGGGGGTCATTGGCCGGCAGGGCGCCTCTCAGCGAGATGCTCACCCGGTTGCGGGAGAGGTCCAGGGCGTCGCTGGCGGCGGCTGGGTTGAAGGCCGTCTGCCCGCAGTGCTGCACCAGCATGACGTCGGCGAAGCTGGTGATGAGCCCCTCGCCCAGGGCGAAGCCCACGGCCAGTTCCTTCTCGTAGCCGGGGGTGCGCATGAGGATGGCCACGACCTGGTCGTTGAGGACCACTTCCAGCGGTTCTTCGCCCACCACGCTGCCCGCCACTTCCTCAGAGACGCCGCCGCGGACGCGCAAGTAGGTCCAAGGCAGGCGTTCCAGGCCCCGACGCGGCGGCTCGAAGGGATCCAAGGTCACGGCCAAACTGCTCCTTCTGCGGGTATCTGGTCAGGCGTCTTCGTGCACCACGTCAACCACGGCGCGCAGGTTGTCGGCGGGGGTGCCGAAGGGCACCTCATCGGCAGCGCGCAAGATCAGATGTCGGCCCTGGCAGCGGCGCAGCACGTCCCTCGTGTGCCGGCGCACGTCGGCCGGCGTGCCCCGCAGCAGCACCTCGGTGTCGATGCCGCTGATGAGGATGGCGTCATCGCCCAAGAGTTGCCAGAACTCCTCCAGTTGGGTGTCGCCCATGGAGGGCGTGGTCAACGAGTCGATGCCGTCTACGCCGATCTCCCGCAGCATGGGCAACAGGTGGCGCACGTGGCCACACATGTGGCACAGGTAGATCTTGCCGGCTTCGTGCATCAGGCGCACGTACTCGGCCAGGTAGGGCAGCACGTAGCGGGAGAACAGACGGGGCGAGATGAGCTGGGTGGTGATGAAGGCCATGCCGGTGAGCAGGGCCGGCCCAGGCCCCTGGGCCATGAGGCGGTAGGCCTCCAGGGCTCGCTCGTGCAGCAAGTCCAGCAGCTCCTTGATGCGCCCGGGCTCGTCAGCCAGGTCGAAGATCAGGTCGGAGGCGTCCCGCACCCGGAACAGCGATACCAGGGGCTGGTCGGGGGCCCGCACCATGCAGTCGCCTCGCTCACCCAGGGTCTCCTGCTTCTGCCGAAACACCTGAGGCGTGGCCTGGTAGCGGCGCGCCTCCACCACCCGGGCCATCACATCGTAATCGCTGCGTTGGCCGATGGCGAAGCGGACGCGGTAGACCGCCTCGGCCGAGCCGCTGCCGGCCACCACCTCCTGGAGGTCCCCCCAGGGGGTATGGAAGACAAAGGTCGTCTGCTCGCCGCTCCTGGCTGCCACCTTGGCCTCAACCTGGTCATCCACGGCCACGACGGTGGGTACCTCGGCGATGGGCGCGCCGCCCACGTCCCAGGTCATCTGCCACGAGAGCGCTTCCAGAAACTCCAGGCCACTGGGCAGGGGCACCAGGGAAGGGTAGCGGTAGCCGGCCTGGAGCGTCGCCCGTTGCGCCGGGGTGAGCGCGTCCAGATAGCGCGGCTGGGAGCGCAGGTAGCTATCCCCCAGCATGGGCGACCAAGGGATGCGATCGGGCTCCTGCCGCGCCCACACGGCCTGGATCTGCTGACGTGGCGTCATGGGGGACATGGGCATCTCCTCTGCTACGTGCTACAGCCTCACTCCAGACCCATCTTCTGAGCCAGCTCACGGTTGGAAGGCTCCACCAGCACGGAGCCATCGGGGAATAGGATGGTGGGGACAGAGCGGCGGCCGTCGTTCAGCTCCAACACGGTGTCTGCCGCCCCTTCCACCTCCTCAATGTTGATCCACTGGTAGGGGATGCAGTGCTGGTCGAAGAACTTCTTGGCTCGAGTGCAGTCAGGGCACCACGTGGTGCCATAGACCAGGATGGTCTGCTCTGGTTGGGGCATGGACGGATTCCTCCACGGCAGTGCGACAGGCTAATCCATGGTACCGCAAACAGGAGCTTCCGTCAAGCGCCGGCTTGACAGAAGAGTGGCGCCCGCAGGCGCGGTGGAGCAGCGGGCTTGGATGGCGAGGGCGCGCCACACAGGGGAACGGCTCCCTGCCTACGGCCTGGGGCGCTAGCGCCGGCTAGGGCCGACCGGCGAGGTTAGTCGGCTGTGGGCCCTGCCGGGTGCGGTCGGCTGGACCCCGGCCCGCCGCCGCCAGACCCCTTGCAGGGGGTCGTGCAGGGCGACGAAGAAGAAGCCAGCGGCGTAGAGGATGAAGAACGGGACGGCTAGCCAGTTGCCCGTGTGCGCCGCGGCCCAGGCCACCGCCAGAGCATAGCCGCCCAGGCCCAGCTCAACCAGCATGGTCCAGTTGGAGCGCAGGGCGTAGCCAGAGCCAGCCCACTGGCCGTGGCGGCCCGCCAGGCTGAACTTGGGGGTGCGCAAGAAGGCGCCGGGCCGCCGCAGCAAGGCTTCGACCACAGCCACCGTGTTATTCCAGGCGATGCCCACGCCTACGGCCATTAGTAGTGGCAGGGCCCGATAGCGCCGCCACCACAGGCGAGGTTCGCTGCACAGAAAGCGCTGCCCCACGGCGTAGAGCAGAGGAGGCCCCAGGCTGACCAGGCTCAAGTAGGCGAAGCGCCAGGGGATCTGCCCGCGCAGGAAGATCATGGGCAGGCTAACCAGCAGAAGCAGAAGCATCAGGGGATGCACCAGGTAGCCGCTCAGGTGCACGAGCCCGGCCAGGCGGGTGCGCCACGGGAGCCGAGCTCTCTGCAGAGGGCCGGCCAGCTTGCCCAAGCACTGGATGGACCCTTTGGCCCAGCGGAACTGTTGGCGTTTGAAGGCGGCCATCTGCGCCGGCAGCTCGGCCGGGGCCGAGACGTCCGGCAGGTAGAGGAACTGCCAGCCGCGCATCTGGGCGCGGTAGCTCAGGTCCAAGTCTTCGCAGAGGGTGCTGGCGCTCCAGCCGCCGCTGTCTTCGATGCAGGTGCGCCGCCAGGCGCCGGCCGTGCCGTTGAACGACATGAACAGGCCGGCGCGGTTGCGCCCCACCTGTTCCACGGTGAAGTGCCCGTCCAGAGCAAGAGCCTGGGCGCTGGTGAGCAAGCTGTACTCCCGATTGATGTGCCCCCAGCGGGTCTGCAGGCACCCCAAGCGCGGGTTGGCTGCGAAGTAGGGCACAATTCGGGTGAGGAAGCTGCGCGGAGGGACGAAATCGGCGTCGAAGAGGACGATGATCTCACCTGTGGTGTGGGGCATGGCTTCGGCCAGCGCCCCAGCTTTGAACCCGCTGCGATCGGCGCGGTGCACCAAGCGGATGTTCAGGCCGCCGGCGCGGTACTCGTCGACCATCTGAGCGACGATCTCGGTGGTCTCATCGGTGGAATCGTCCAGCACCAGTACCTGCAGCCGCTCCCGAGGGTACTCCATCCGGGCCACGGCCTGCAGCAACCGCCGCACCACCAGCCGCTCGTTGAACAGGGGGAGCTGCACGGTGACCATGGGCCACGCACCGTCGGTGGTTGGGGTGTCTGGCTCTTCATCCCAATGACGGAGGGCCAACCAAGTGAGCCAGAGGGCGTTGAAGCCGTACAGCGCCAAGAACGCTGCCGTGCATAGGTAGATTGTCTCTAGAACATTTGTCATGCCGTGGGAACCATCTCTCTCCAGAGTGAACAGGCCAGCCCCGCGGCTGGCTCGATAACGGCATTGTACCACAGCGTCGGGGATCGCGGCAAGAGCGCCCCGGTCCACGAGCATGGCCCCGCAGACGCGGAGGCGGGATCGGCGGCGCGGCCCTACTCGTACATCCAGCGGGGAGCCAGCACCACGCCGGTCGGCGAGACGGCCACCCCCTCTTGGGCCAGCAGGGCCTGCTTCATGGGGAGACCGCCCTGGAAGCCGCCCAGGCGACCATCGTTGCGGACGGCTCGGTGGCAGGGGATGACCAGGGGGAAGGGGTTGCGGGCCAAAGCCGTGCCCACCGCCCGCGCCGCATTGGGCTGCCCCAAGTGGGCGGCGATCCGCCCGTAGCTGCTAACCCAGCCGCGGGGGATGGCGTACTCGGCCAGCAGCACGCGGCGCTGGAACGGCGAACAGCGCTCCATGGCCAGCAGCCCCAGGTCGAAGTCCACGGCCTGCCCCTGCAAGAAGCGCTGCAGCCCTTCCAGCAGCGGCTGCAACCGTGCGGGCGCCTTCGCCGGGCCCTGCGGCGGCGCCCCAGCGGGCCGGGGGAGGGCGATCCGCCACACTTGAGGGCCGCGCTCAGTCTCGGCCCAGTCCAGGCGCACCGCGCCCAAGCTCGAAGGGATCCACACTACGTGGGTCGGCTCCATGGGAGGACCTCCCTATTGCTCGTTCAGGCTTGCGTGCAGCCCCAGCACGGCGCGCACCGGCCGATGGTCCGACAGGCCGTCCCAGGGGCCGATGGACGCGCGCAGCGGCTGCCAGTGAGGCGAAGCGAAGATGTAGTCGATGCGAATGAGCCACTGGGGGACGTAGACGCCGCCCAAACGCGGCCGCGAGCCGCCCGGGGTGACGCCGCCGGGGAAGGTGTGCCCCAGCCCCCAGCCGGCCTCCCGCCAGACGTCGGTGAGGGACCCGGCGATCAGGCGGTAGGCGCCGCTCCGTTCCGAAGCGTTGAGGTCGCCCAAGGCCAGGTAGGGGCCTGGCCGACGCTGGCTCAAGGCCACGATCTGCCCCGCCTGGCGTGCCCGGGCGGCGTCTCGCGTGGCCGGGTGCAGCAGGTCGCCGGGCGGTATGGCGTGGAAGTTCAGCACCGTCACCGGGAAGGCGTCCAGATCCAATTCCACCACCTGTGGATCGCCCACCCACCAGTCGCCCATCTCCTCATGCAAAGGCTCCAACGGGTACCGGCTGAGGATGCCCATGCCGTCGAAGTTGGCCTTGGGGGCCAGGAACTGGTAGGGATACTCGTCGGCCAGCTCACGCTGCAGCGCCGCGGCCAGCGTCGGGTTCAGCTCTTGCAGGGCGATGAGGTCAGCCCCCGAAGCCCGCAGAGCGGCCAGCACTGGCGCCGTCTCGTCGTGGGTGGCCAGCACGTTGGCGGTGAGCACGGTGAGGGAAGGGCCGGCGGCCGAAGCCGAGACCGGCGGCGGCAGCAGGTGGCGACCGAAGAAGACCAGACCCAGTGCTGCCACCACGGCCACGCCAAGCCACAGCGATGGCCGTCGCGTCCAGGCAGCCAGCAGGGCCAGGAGGGGCAGCGGGGCAAAGAGGTAGACAGCGAAGGTGTTCAGCAGGGCCAACCACCACCACCGTTCGTGGAACAGCAGGTACAGCGCGGCCCAGCCAACCACCAACACGACGTAGCCCCAGGCCAGCCAGGGCCAGGCGCCGCAGCCTGGCAGCATCGTGTGCGGTGAACGGGTAGAGAAGGTCATGGTGAGTTCCGCGTCGCTCCTTGATCGTGGTGTGGGCGGCAGCCCGCCCCTTAAGAAGACGTCCGGGGCAGCCCTACCGGTTCCACTACAGTTGCCCCCGCTCCATGGCGGCCATGAGGGCCATCTGCCGGTGCAGCGGGTCGGCGGCCACCCTCTCCGCCACGGCCTCGGCCTGCGCCTGAGCTTCGGCGTGCACGGCCGCCTCGTCCACAGTGAGCAGTCGGCGTTCGCGCATGAGCTGCTGGCCG
>JAAYZY010000580.1 GCA_012514615.1 Chloroflexota bacterium
GATTGCCGGCGAAGACGGTACCATCCATCACCAGGGGGTTGGTTTCGAACCCGGCCTCCCCCTCAAAGGCCCACAGCACCCGGTCGTTGATGCGGTAGCCAGTGCTGGCGTCCACCGGCAGGGCGGCCAGATCGGGCGTTGCGGCCAGGGCATAGAGTCGGTGGTCCAGGCCTCCTACGAACACCACGTCGTTGACCACCGTGGGAGAGTGGCCCAGCGGTAGCTCCGTGGGGAAGACCCACTCCAGGGCGCCAGTCTCCGCCGACAAGGCATACAGGCCCCGCGCCGTGGAGATGTAGAGCCGACCGGCGTGAACGATCACTTGGGTCTTGCCGTGCACATAGGCGTCGATGGGGCGGTACCAGACGGGCGTGACCCTGCCCCGGATCTCGGTCACGTTGCTGGAGGTACTGGCCACCCAGCTTGTCCGCTGGGCGTTGGCCCCCGCCATGAACCATTCCGAGGAGTCGGCTTCCGCGCTGGCCGCCGCAGAGCCATCTCCGCCCGGCACGCCTGTAGGGTCATCCTGGGCCAGGTCGGCGGCGACCGCGCCCTGGCGCAAGCCCGTCATCTCGGCCGCGGCCATCGCCGCCGCGTCAGGGGTGGGCACGCAACTGAAGAACCCCACGCTGATCCAGAGGAGGGTGAAGACGCCCATCGCGGTTCTGGCGGCCAGGCCGGTGAGGGAGGCTGGCCGCGCCGGAGAACCATCATTTGTCACAGAAGGCATAGGTGTGCCCCCCATGCATCACACAAGTGACCGCAGAACGCGGCCCGTCTGTGCGGGGGATAGCGGTTGGTCAGGAGGAAAGCCCGATGAGGACAATGGAGGCTGCCAAGCGCCGCTGCCTCCCCCCGCTGCACAGCAACGCCCTGCCCCGTTGGGCAGACGCCGGCCGTTCCCCCCAAGGGGTGAGTTCAAACGTGGCGCCCTGTCAATACCTTGTATGACGAATCAGCGGCCCCGCGGGATACGCGGCGCGCCACTCGTCCCCGCCGCTTCGAGATCATGGAGTCACAGCTGGGGCAGCGCCCTTGGGCGCTGCGCCGTGTGCATCGCCTCAAGGGCATCGACCGGCACCTCGCAGTAGCGAATCCGCCCGAGGAACTCCATCATGATTCTCACGCGGCCCGATGGGCCTAACTCCTTGTCAAACACGGCTTCCAGGTCTTTGAGTGGACCGCAGGTAATGCGCATGCGGTCGCCAGCCCGATAGGGCGACGCCGGTCCCCCGTGAGCAGCGCTCAGGCGCTCCCGGATCAGGGCAATGGCCGCGTCGGGGACCGCCGCTGGCTGCCCCTCGAAAGCCACCAGGCTGGCCACACCAGGGCACCACTTCAGCAGAGAAACACCTGCCTGCGCCAAGTCCACATGGATGAACAGGTACCGCGGGAAGAAGGGCAACTGTTGCCGTCGGCCGCGCCTGAGCTTGGCCGGCGCGACGGTAGGCAGGTAGGTCTCCAGACCCTGCTGCGCCAATGTGGTAGAAACAGCCTCTTCTTTGCGTGGGTTAGTGAACAGCACATACCACTGCTCCATGCAGTGTACCCCCAGCCGGCCCTCCATCGGAAGCTCCGAGCCCCTCCGGGCAGCTCAGAGCCCGCCCTCGATCTCCAGATGCCAAGACAGCGAAACTGCCACCCCCATAGTACTCCATGGAAGGTCTCTGGTCAACTTCTTTTACCAATACTGACCAGATCCATAACCCAACTTGAACCGGCCTATTACCACCGTTTTACCTGAGGCCGGTATGCTCAATATGGGTGGTCTGGCCAGATATGCCGCTTGGGTGCGGCCTCCAAGCCCCAAGCGTCTGGCAAGGAAGGGCAGAGGACAGAATGTCGCTGAACTCGAGACTGTACGGGGAGACAAGTGTGCTGCACCGGGCTGTAGCCCAGGGCTGGGCGCCGATCGAGAAGCGTCTGCTGCCGGCCCTACCCAAGCTCCACCTAACGCCATCGGAGCGGCGGCTCATTCTGGTCGCGACCGACGTGGCGGTCATCAGCCTAGGGCTGCTGGCCGCCTTGGCGCTGAGGGGAATGTCTCCCTTTTCGCCGCAGACCCTGTTGGAAGCGCCCCGCTACTTCCTCCTACTCAGCCTGGTGTGGGCCATCTGGGCCACCTTCTTTGAGTGCTACGACCTGCCGCGCAGCGCTCGCGCCGGGCAGAGCGCTTGGGGCGCTGGGCGCGCCTCCCTGGCCACCGCCCTCACCTACCTGGCGATCCCCGTGCTCACGCCCCACCTGTTGGTGTCGCGCTTCTCGGCCCTGCTGTTCGTGGCCTTGCTGACCGTCGGCATGCTCGTCTGGCGCACCTTCTATGCCACCGTCCTCACCCAGCCCGGCTTCAAGCAGCGGGTGCTGATGGTGGGCGCGGGGCCGCAGGCTCGGCAGCTTGCCCACGTGCTGGCCAGTGTGCCTTCCGTGGGGAACCCCTATGCAGGCTCCGGCTTCGAGCTGGTGGGGATTGTGAACGGGCACCACGTGGCCGCGAGCGCGGAGATGGCGGACACTCCGGTCTTGGGCGGCTACGGTGACCTGGCGGCACTGGTGGAGAAGCATGACATCGATCTGGTCGTCTTGGCCACCCAGCCCAGGGGGCGAGCGGAGCGGCGGCTGCTGCCGGTCATCCTGGACTGTCGGGAGCAGGGCATCTCCGTGGAGTCGGCGGCCAGCCTCTATGAGCGGCTCACCGGCAAGGTGCTCCTCGATGGCGCAGCGTCCGACTTCGGGGCCCTCCTGAGCGAAGCCGACTGGCCCATCCTCCGCATGTTCTCCGCCGCCAAACGCCTCTTCGATGTGATCATCGCCTGCTTCGGGTTGCTGGTGGTGCTTGCCGCGGCGCCGATGGTGGCTGTGGCCAACGCCTGCACATCGCCGGGACCGCTCTTCTTCCGCCAGCGGCGTCTGGGCAAGGGCGGCAAGCCGTTCGACATGGTCAAGTTCCGCTCCATGGTGCCGGGCGCCGAGCGGCAGTCCGGGGCCGTCTGGGCGGCCAAAGGCGACAGCCGGGTCACGCCAATGGGGCGCTTCCTACGCGCGGCGCGGCTGGACGAGCTGCCGCAGTTCTGGAACATCCTCAAGGGCGAGATGAGCCTGATCGGGCCACGCCCGGAGAGGCCGGAGTTTATAGAGGAGCTGGTGGAGGCTGTACCGTTCTACCAAGCGCGCCATGCCGTGCGCCCCGGCCTGACCGGCTGGGCGCAGGTCCGCCACGGCTACGGCAGCAGCGTGGAAGACGCACGCATCAAGCTGCAGCACGACCTCTACTACATCAGGCACATGGGCGTGTACATCGAGCTCTCCATCATGGTGAAGACGGCGGCTGTGATGCTGGGTCTGCGCGGCCGCTAGGCCAGCGACCCACAGCGCCGGCGCGGGTGGTTCAGCGATGAAGATCTGCTACGTACTGCTCTCGCCAACCTTCGGCATGCACCAGTACACGGCGGATCTGGCCACCCGCATGCTGGAGCGTGGTCACCAGGTGCATGTGGTGACCACGCGTCGGGCCCCGCTTGACCGATACCCACCTCACGCTAACCTCCACACCCCAGTTGAGACCACAGACACAGGGTTCTCGGCGCAAGCCTTCCGGCTGGGCTCCCTACGACAAGTCTGGCGCACACTGAGCGCGCTCCGCCCTGATGTCGCTCACTTCGCTGGGCCCCACGCCTGGAACCCGCTGCTCCTCCTCGCCCTGGGCCGAGCGGGGATAGCCACCGTGCACACGCTGCACGACTTGCACCCACACCTGGGTACCCGGTACGGGCGGCTGCTCGTGGTCTGGAACCAGGCGGTGCAGAGGTCCGCAGAGCGCATCGTGGTTCATGGGGAGCGCTATCGTCGAGAGGTCGAGGCCGCCCAAGGCAGGCCCACCAAGGTGGAATGCTTCCCGCTCACGCACCTCTTCGTGAGCTGGCTGGAGCAGCAGCGCCTAGCGGCGGTGTCGCCGACCATCTCCTACGAACCGTGGGCGCTCTTCTTCGGCCGGCTCGAAGCCTACAAAGGTCTGTCGGTGCTGGCGAAGGCCGCCTCCATGATCCGATCGTCGGGGCCGCCCCAAGGGCGTGTGGTGATCGCTGGGAAAGGCGACACGCGCTCGCTTCTGGGGGAAGCGCTTCCAGCGAACGTGACCGTCCTGAACCACCTGGTGAACGACCAGCAAGCGGTCGACCTCTTCGCCCGCTGCGGGCTGGTGGTGCTTCCCTACATCGAGGCGACCCAGTCTGCCCTAGTGGCGGCCGCCTACTACTTCCGCAAGCCCGTCCTGGTGACCAACGTCGGCGCCCTGCCTGAGTACGTCAACCAGGGAGAGACCGGTTGGGTGGTGCCGCCTGGCGATCCAGCCGCCCTGGCCCGGTCCTTGGACGAGGCGCTTGGGCAGCCCCACCGGCTGCGCCTCTTGGGAGAGGCCGGCCGAGCCTGGTATGAGCAGGCAGACCGACAGGCCACCGACACCCTGGACGCGCTGTACGCCGACTTGGCCGGCGCCAAGGCCTCAGCCTCATGTCGGCAGGGTCTCCCTAGCCTCTAAGACGATTCTCTGGGGTACAGGAACGGCCCTCCAGGCATCCCCTGCCGCCGCCCCCTTCGGCGCAGCCCATGTGGCCCCCGGCCGCCCTCCCGACGTCGGGAAAGCATGGCGACATCAGTCTGCATTCCCCGCAGACAATGTAAGCCAACTGTAATCTTCCATCATTGACTTGAAGAGAAGCTGTGATAGTATTGAACTAGAGACAGGTACACATCCCATCCAGCCGGATGGCCTCACGATCATCCACAACGTTCCACCGACACGTACTTTGCCAGGACCATCGCTGACCCGCCTGTGCTCCCATCGGCAAGAGGTGGCCGTGGGACATCTACCTGGCGAACAAGCTTTCCAGCGTTGCAGCCTAGCCCGGCCCTGTGCCTGGGCTTGGCGCGCCGCGCCTGTCTCCACAACCGTGGCTCCTGCATAGGGTTCGCTGGGTGGCCACCACACAGAGGTTTCCAGTTCCGACGCGCAGTCGAGGAGGTGCCCAACATGGTGGGCAGCCCAGGGCCAAGAGTGCTGATCGCTGAAGACGATACGTCCTTCGCAGAGATGCTGCGGCTGATCCTGCGCAAGGAAGGCTTCGATGTCCTGGTAGCCAAGGACGGAGCAGAGCTCCTGCAGTTGGCCCAGGACTTCCAGCCCCAAGTCATTCTCCTGGACGTGATGATGCCGCGTATGGACGGCTGGGAAGCTTGTTGGCGCATCCGCCACGTGTCGCCGGTACCCATCATCATGGTGACTGCGCTGGGCGATGAAGCCAGCATCGTGCGTGGGCTAGAGCTGGGGGCCGACGACTACTTGGTCAAGCCTTTCGGCAACCGGGAGCTCATCGCAAGGCTGCGGGCGGCCCTGCGGCGGCAGGCTCAGCCGCTGGCCGACCGGCCGCTGGCGCGGGTGGACGAGCACCTGGTGGTAGACCGCTCCCACCGTCAAGCCATCCTCGACGGCAAGCGGGTGCGGCTTTCGGCCACCGAGTACCGTCTCTTGGATTGCTTCTTGAGCAACGCCAATCGGGTACTCTCGCATCAATCCCTCCTCACTCAGGTCTGGGGCTGGGAGTATGCAGAGGAAAACGACTACCTGAAAGCCTACATCTACTACCTGCGACGCAAGATCGAGAGGAACCCAGGGGAGCCGCGCTACATCCTCTGCGAACGTGGACTAGGGTACCGTTTCTGGATGCCCGGGGATGGCGATGCGTGATGCCGCACTCCGAGGGCAAGGGGTTAGGGGGACACCCCATGGGGCTCGGAGGAAGCGCTCCCGGCCAAGCGTCTCGCGACGGCGCTTCTCGCATCCTCATGGTGGACCACGACGTGCTGGCGCTGGAGCCGCACCAGATGCAGCTCTCGCAGGCCGGACATCATGTGTTCAGCGCCGCTCCCGGCCCCCATGCCCTGCAAGCCATATGGGGCGCCAGTCCCGACCTGGTGGTGCTGCGTTTCTGCCCTAGTCGGGACAGATGGGACTTCTGCCAGCGCTTGCTCGCCAGCACCGACGCTCCTCTTTTCGTCCTGCTCAGCGCCAGCAACAGGCAAGACTGCATCAGGGCTCTGGAGATGGGTGTCGATGA
>JAAYZY010000581.1 GCA_012514615.1 Chloroflexota bacterium
CTAGAAGAGCAGGTGGGCAACGATGATGCCGCTGATGAAGAAGCAGATGGACGCCAGCCAACTGCCCACGACGAGCTGCAGCGTGCCGGAGATGCCGTGGCCGCTGGTGCAGCCATCGGCCCAACGTGCGCCCACTCCTACGAAGATGCCGCCTACCAGAGCCGCCGCGAGGCGCAGCCCCACGCCCGGGCCGAATCGTGCCTGCCACAGCTCCGGTACCCACTGGATGCCGAAGGTCCCGGACAGGATCGCCGAGATGAAGGCGCCGATGGCGATCCCCAGGACGAACATCCAGCTCCAGTCGATCTTGGGCACGACTCTCTTGTAGTAGGCTCGCTGGAGCACTGCGCTGCCCCGAAGCCACTTCTCCAGCAGGCCGGCCGTCTGGGCAAAGGCGGTGGAGCAGCCGATGGGCCGGTCGGATAGGAGGAAGGTGAGCCAGCTCAGGATGCCGATGCCTGCGCCCACCACGTAGGGGGACCATTGGGCCTGCGTCAGCCAATCGCTCATCGCTCATGTGCCCCTTTTCAGGCCAGTTGGCGCACGCCGCTGTGCTCTACCGGGGCTTCCCTAGCCAAAACCCCAGGCCAAAGGCGATGAAGCCCGCCACCAGGCAGATATTGCTGATCAGATTGTCGGCTTCGGAGATGGCCATCAAGGGTGCGGCGTCGTTTTGCACTGCGACCATGGCCCAGGCAGCCGCCATGACCAGTGCGGTGGCTAGCGGCGCCCATGCCGCTGCCAGGCCGGCCCGAAAGAGAAGCCGAGTGGGCAGCGATTCGCTCACCTGCCGCTTGCGGACGCTCCACAGGCCGGCCAGGCCGAGCAGGCGGGGCAGGCTCCAGATCAGCGCTGAAAGGAAAGCGTTGCTCTGCACCGCCATGACCTTTCCGGCCAGCCCGAAGGCGATGCCTGGCAAGGCGATAAGGGCCACCTGACCGGCCAAGCTCCACATGGCGCGTTGTCGCGCCTTCTGTGCGTAGAACGCCATCCGTGTTCCTTCCCGGCGCAGTCGCGGGGCTGCCCCAGTCGCTCCTGTACCCTGGCGCGTCCCCAGAGGATGAACTGATTATACCACACCCTGTGGCAGGGGCTATCAAGTGGGCCGGGCCGCGCCGCAGTCCGCTGGCCGGTGGGCCCAGCCGCATGCCGCCCAGGTGACGGAGTGGCCGGGGGACGCAGTTGCCGATGCGGGGGGAATGGGTATAATCTGCCCTCAGGTACACAGACCGTGAAGCGAGGAGAAGAGCAATGAAACCCACAGCGGTGGATCTGCTGATCCTTGGGGGGAAGATCCTCACCCTGGACGATGGCTGGGGCGAGGTGGACGAGGGGGCCATCGCAGTGCGGGATGGCGGCATCGTGGCTCTGGGGCCGCGGGCAGAGGTGCAGCGGCAGGTGCAGCCCCGGGAGACGCTGGATGCCGCCGGTCAGTTGATTATCCCCGGCCTGATCAACGCCCATGCCCACGCCCCCATGACCGTCTTCCGCGGCTTGGCCGATGACCTGCCGCTGGATGTGTGGCTCAAGGAGTACATCTGGCCAGCCGAAGCCGAGCACGTGCGGCCGGAGATGGCTTACTGGGGAACGCAGCTGGCCGCGGCGGAGATGATCCGCGCCGGGACAGTGGCCTTCGCTGACATGTATTTCTACGAGGACGAAATCGGGCGGGCGGCAAGGGATGCCGGGATCCGGGTAGTGCTGGGCGAGGCGCTGGTGGACTTCCCATCGCCCAACACCAAGACCCCGCAGGAAGGGCTGGCCTACGTACGAGACTCGTTCTCGCACTGGCAGGGCGACCCCTGGGTGCGGGTGGGCCTCCAGCCGCACTCCACGTACGCCTGTTCGCCGGACCTGCTGGTGCAGGCCAAGAACCTGGCAGACGAGTTCGGCGCGCCGTTGCTCACCCATGCCTGCGAGACGGTGCAGGAGCGGCAAGACGTACAGGCGCGCTACGGGCGGGGGCCCGTACAGCAGTTGGAGAGCCTGGGCCTGCTGGATGAGCGCACAGTGCTGGCCCACGGTGTCCACCTGACCGAGGAGGAGATCGCGCTTCTGGCAGAGCGACGGGTAAG
>JAAYZY010000582.1 GCA_012514615.1 Chloroflexota bacterium
ATAACCGTCTCGAACACGGCGAGGAAGGTTGTATCGTCCCGTGCGGAGATGCTTGTGCCACAGAACTGATCCCATCGGCAAGGAGTGACACTCTGCTTCGTTCAGCGTATATATGGATAGAGCGCTCTGCACACCATACCTTGACAGTGCACTGGAATGAAGCTATGACGAATCATCCGTTTGGCTCGGGAGGCGCATCACCGGTTGCGGGGTCCGAAGAGGATGCCTTCGCTGAGCTCTATCAGGAGCACATCCATGCCGTGTTCAACTATTGCCTGTACCAGGTTGGCGATGCTGTGGTGGCCGAGGACCTAACGGCAGACATCTTTGAACGTGCCTGGCGTGCTCGTCGCCGGTACAATCCCCGCCGGGCCAAGTTCTCTACGTGGCTTTTCACCATCGCACGTCGCAGGGCAATCGATTGGCAACGGCGCCGAGGTCGTCGTCGCACAGTGGGGTTGGATGAGCAACTGCCTAGCCCACAGTCTGACCCTGACACTCTTACCCTAGAGGCGGAAGACCAACATCGTCTGCACCGACTGATCCAGAATCTGCCGTACGAGGCTCAAGAGCTTCTCGCTATGAAGTTCGGAGCGGGCATGACGAATCGCGAAATCGCGGAGGTCCTGGAAAAAAGCGAGACGGCTATCGGCTCGGCATTGTACAGGCTGGTGCGCAAGCTTCGTCTTCAATGGGAGGAAGGGAGGGACCCTCGTGAGCAGCCACCAGACCGCATGTGGAAATGAGGAATTCAGAAAGGGAGGACCTCTATGAACAGCCAACAGGCGTCTTACGTAATCGAGGAGGAACTCGGCGGCACCGACGCGGAGATGGCTAGTCGTCTGCTACGCCTGAAGCGCGAGCCCTCGCCTGCCCTTGTGGCGCGGATCCACGGCATCCCGACAGCGTCGCAGCGACGACTGGGGCACGCACCGCACTGGGCTTGGGGCATGGCGGCTGCTGTGGTCTTGCTGGCCGTGCCTGTGGTGTCCTCTCCACCGCTCCGCGCTGCGATTGTCAGCCTTCAGGAGACCATCGGGAATGTCTATCTGACCATCACTGACCGCTCGCCCGATACCAGCGATGCGACCATCGTCGAGCCGGAGCTGATGTCGCTGCAAGCTGCGCGGACCGCAGTGCCTTTCCCCTTTGGCATTCCCAGCCAAGTCCCCGACGGCTGGGTCATGGGGGGGCAGGTGCGGGTGAACGATCTGGGTGGCGGACCATACGTCGAGATCGAGTGGACCAATCCAGGTCATGGCCACATTTCGTTGTTCACCAGAGAGGACGACGGGTCGGCCAGCAGGCTTGTCAGCCCGGACAGCTTTCGCGAGGTTGAGCTCGGTGGCCAGCCTGCTGTGCTCCTGAATGGGGCGTGGGATCACGGCAGCCAGGAGTGGAGGCGGCTGGAGGTTAGGACGCTTATCTGGAAGAGGGATGGCGTTGAGTACAGCCTCAGTGCGAGCGGCCACGACCTCTCTGAAGCAGACTTGGTGGCTATGGCCGAATCTACTCGATAGAACCGAGGCGCTTTCCATCATGCGTTCTGCGCAACCCGGGCCACGAGACATGCTCCCCGTTTGGGGGACACAGAGACGCCGTGCGATACAAACCTGTCAGATCGTTATGCTTGTCGGGAGGGCAGAGTCCTGGCGGAAGAAGCAGTAGCTTGTGACTGATCCCACAGCTAGTCGAGAGAAGCGCTGAACCCCTGGAGCAATCCAGGGGTTCAACGCTTGCCTGCCGGGACCGGCCCTACGCGGTGCGGGGCATCCATACGCGCCGGAATGACGGGAGGCAGGGCGGCCCGCCGTTTGCCTTTTGGGGTGGGTGGCAAGTATAATCGCTTGGCCAGACAGACAGGGGGTGACGCCAGTGCGGTTGGGTGCGCATACGTCGGTGGCCGGTGGGGTAGACCGAGCCTTTGCCCGGGCGCAGGGAGTGGGCTGCGAAACGATGCAGATCTTCACCAAGAGCCCCAACCAGTGGCAGAGCCGCCCCTTGGGTGACGACGAGATCCAGCGTTTTCGCTCCCTCCTGGCGGAGAAGCGCATCTGGCCGGTGGTGGCCCACGACGCCTACCTCATCAACCTGGGCTCGCCAGACGAGGAGATGTGGCGTCGGTCGGTGGAGGCGCTGGCCGATGAGCTGAACCGCTGTCAGGCCCTGGGCATCGCTCAGTTGGTCATGCACCCCGGCGCGCACATGGGCGCGGGCGAAGCAGCCGGCCTGCGGCGCATCGCCGACGGCCTGAACGAAGCGCTGGCCAAGAGCGCAGACGGCTCGGTGCAGGTGCTGCTGGAGGTGACGGCCGGCCAGGGCAGCGCCTTGGGATACCGCTTCGAGCACTTGGCCCAGCTCATCGCTTGGTGCGATGACGCGGCGCGCCTGGGCGTCTGCTTCGACACCTGCCACGCCCTGGCGGCCGGGTACGAGCTACGCACCGCCGAGGGGTACGCCGCGACCTTCCTGGCGTTCCACGAGACCCTGGGGCTGGACCGCTTGCAGGTCTTCCATTTCAACGACTGCAAGCGAGCGCTGGGCAGCCGGGTAGATCGCCACGAACACATCGGGCGCGGCGAGCTGGGCCTAGAGCCGTTCCGCCGGCTGCTGAACGACCCGCGCTTCCGGGATCGGCCGGGCATTCTGGAGACGCCCAAAGGCCCAGAGATGGACGAAGACCGGGAGAACCTGGCCACCCTGCGCAGCCTGGTGGCCAACAAGCAGGACTGAAGACGAACCGCACCTACAGGAGAGACTGCATGGACTGGAAAGTCTTGGGCAGCACATTGGCGCTGCTCTTCGTGGCTGAGTTGGGAGATAAGACGCAGCTGGCCGTCATCAGCATGGTCTGCAAGAGCGGGAAACCGGTGCCGGTGTTCGTGGGGGCGGTGGTGGCGCTGGCCCTGGTGACCCTGTTGGGGGTGTTGGGCGGCCAACTGCTGATGCAGTGGATCTCCCCGGAGACGCTACGCCGCGTCGCCTCCGTGGCCTTCGTGGTCATGGGCGTTCTCATGTGGTTCGAGGTGCTATAGCGCTGGCGCGCCCTCGTCGGGCTCAGGGCTGGGCTCAGGCGCGGTGTAGGGGAGCGAGTAGATGAGCTGGCGGTCGGCTTCGATGGCCGCTACCGCCTGGCGCAGCAGGAAGACGATGTATTCCGTGGAGCTGCGGAATCCGGTCCCTTCGATGATCTGCTCCACCCGCTGATAGAGCTCCTTGGGAATGCTGATGGTGGTGTATTTCCCTTTGCGCTCGGCCATGTGTGCCTCCCCTCCGCCGCGCTCCCGACGCAGCCGTCTACCGCAAGCCCCCCGTTGCCCCGGACCACTCGTCAAGATTCGCGAAAGCCGGTACTGAAGTCCTATTGAATCCCATGATGCCTCATGATACAATGGAGCCAGAAGTTGATGATGAATCGCTTCAGACTCTGGAAGAAAGGAGGTGAATCAGCGATGATGTTCTTGCCTCGTGAGGAAGGTCAGGGCCTGGTTGAGTATGCGTTGATTCTTGTTTTGGTTGCTATCGTGGTTATCACCATTCTGCTGCTCTTGGGCCCGGCGATCAGCGACGTCTTCCAGCAGATCGTGAATGCTCTCTAGAAGAGAGATCGCTCTTGCACAGACCGAGCCCTGCCCCAGCGGCAGGGCTCTTCTCTTCTTCCCCCGCTTGGCGGTCCCTCCCTACGCTAGGATGCTCTGGCCGTCCAGGTCGGCCGGCGCGGGCACGCCCAGGATCTCCAGCACTGTGGGCGCCAGGTCCAGCACGCTGAAGCGCCGCTGGGTGATGCTCTGCGGGCCCCGCAGGTAGCAGAAGGCGTCGTCGAAGGTGTGCATGCCCACCAGCGTGTCGCCCTGGAAGGTGAGGCTCTCCTTGTGCAGCGGACCCTTGGGGTCATAGCCATCGTGAAAGACCAAGATCAGGTCGGCAGCGCGCTCGGTCTGTGGGCCGTGGTAGACTTCTTCGCGGCGCAGCACTTCCCGCACCATGGGCTCGCCGCTTTCCGGGTCGCGCAGCTCCAGGGCGGCTGCGGCGATGGCCTGCCGCAGCGGTTCGTACTCGGCAGCCGGCACGCTGCCTTGGGGCTCCCGCCCCTGCAGGTTGATGAAGACCCGGCCGGGGTCCAGGCTGTAGGCTTTGGAGTCCGGCGCCACCTCCAGCACCCCCTTCTTGGGGTCTGGCGGCACATTCATCAGGCGCAGCCAGCCCTGCTGCGTCAGCCAGTGGTTGACGTAGACCTCCTTCTTCACCCCGCAGAAGCCGTGGTCGGAAAGGGAAAGGAAGGTGACGCCGTCGTCCAGGCGCTCGCGCAGGCGGCCGAACATCTCGTCGATCTGGCGGTAAATGCGGTAGAAGGCCGGGGCCAGGGTCGGGTCGTCCGTCTCCATCTCCCGCCACAGGAAGTGGTGCAGGCGGTCCGTCTCCATCACGTGCATCATGAAGAAGTCCCAGCGCTCCTGGTCCAAGAAATGGAAGAGGGTACGGATGCGCCGCTCCAGCACGTCTTCGATGTCGGCCAGGAGCTTGGCTTTGGATTCTCGGGCCAGCCAGGGGTCGGCGTCGATGCGGTAGCCCAGGCCCTGGAGCGTGGCGGCCAGCTCCGGCGGGTGGGTGGCCTTCTCCAGCTTGGGCGAGAGAAAGCAGCCCACCAGCAGGCCGTTGACCGACCGGGGCGGATAGGTGACCGGTACGTTGAAGACAGCCACCCGCTTGCCGGCCTGGCTGAGGATCTCCCAGAGGGTGGGGCCCTGCATGTGGCTGGAGGTGGGGATGAAGGTGCGGCCGGTGGCCAAGTCCCGATCGACGAAGCCGAAGATCCCGTGCTTGCCTGCGTTGCGCCCGGTCATGAAGGTGGACCAGGCCACCGACGAGACCCACGGCCAGACCGAATCGATCTGCCGGAGGTGCCCCTCGGCCGCCAACGCGGCCAGGTGCGGCATTCGCCCTTCCGCCAGCAGCCGCTGCAGCAGGGTGTAGGGTGTGCCGTCCAAGCTGACGGCTACCACCCGCGGCTGCGCCTTCTTGCCCCTGAACCGTCCCAACAAGCCCATGCGAGCCCCCTCTCTGTCTGTGCGCGGCAACGGGCTACAGGTAGCCCAGCGCCCGCAGACGCTCTTCCACCTCGGCCTCTTCTTCGGCGTTGTAGGCTTCGCCCCCGGCCTTGGGGATGTAGCCCATCTCCTCCAGCTTGGCCAGGATCTTCTGCAGGCTCTCCTCCACCGTCTCTGCAGCGGTGTGCACCACCACTTCGGCGTTCAGCGGCTCCTCATAGGGGTCCGACACGCCGGTGAAGTTGGCGATCTCGCCGGCCATGGCCTTGCGGTAGAGCCCCTTCACGTCCCGATCGGCCAGCACTTCCAGCGGCGTCTCCACGTAGACTTCCACAAAGCGGCCGATCCGCTGGCGGTTCTCGTCGCGGATCTCCCGGTACGGGGAGATGGCCGCGCCGATGGCCACCACGCCGTTGCGGCTGAGCAACTGGCAGACGAAGCCGATGCGCCGGATGTTGGTGTCGCGGTCTTCCTTGCTGAAGCCCAGGCCCTTGCTCAGGTTCTGGCGCACCACATCGCCATCCAACACTTCTACCTTCATGCCCCGCTCGCGCAGGTCCTTCTCTAGCAGGCGCGCCAGCGTGGTCTTGCCCGACCCGCTGAGGCCGGTGAACCAAACCGTGAATCCTTGGTGTTCCATCCTCTCACATCCTCCATGGTCTTGCCGCCGGCTCTGCGGCCGGGGAACTGCGTACGTGGTCAGAGCGGCGCGCCCTTGGCCCAACCGCGCTGGCGAGGCCAAGGGCGCGCCGGGGCAGGGCTAGGCGACGCGGATCACCTTGCCTTCCATGTCGCTAGGCACCGACAGGCCCATCAGGTCCAAGACGGTGGGGGCCACATCCAGCAGGTCCAGCCCCTGCAGCTCTTGGCCGGTGGTGGCCATGCCCGGTCGCCGCATGATGAACAGGCCGTGCTGGGCGTGGTTGGCGTCGTCGGGGCCGGTGTCGTTCTCCCGGGTGTGCACCCGGTTGTGGCCCACACTGCCCACCGCCCGCCAGGCCAGGTTGCCGAAGTAGACGATGAGGTCCGGCGGGATGTTGCGTACGGTGCGGTAGACCTCCTCGGGCTTGAAGGAGACCGAGCCGATGTTCTGTCCGTACTCGTCGGTGAGGCCAGCGATGCGGGCCATGAGCTCGTCGCGCTCCCGCTCGTAGTCCTGGGGCTCGATGACGCCCTGCGGCTCCCGGCCCTTGACGTTGAAGAAGACGCGGGAGTAGTAGCCGCCGGCGCCCCACGCCTTGGTGCGGGGCCAATCCACCTCCACCTTCTCCAGGGGGACCACTGCCGAGGGCTTCTCTTTCAGCGTCAGGTAGCCTTCCTGCATCAGCCATTCGTTGACGCAGATGCCACCGATCATCGGCTTGGCCCCATGGTCCGAGACCACCAGCACCACCGTGTCGTCGTCCAACAGGGCCAGCACCTTGCCGATCTGCTCATCAACGTATTGGTAGTAGCGCTTGATGGCGTTCTCATAGCGGTTGCCGGCCTCGTACTTGGGGTGGCTGGGGTCGAAGTACTTCCAGAAGCCGTGGTGGATGCGGTCGATGCCCATATCCACGAACATGAAGAAGTCCCACGGGCGGGTCTGCATCAGGTGGCGCA
>JAAYZY010000583.1 GCA_012514615.1 Chloroflexota bacterium
CGGCCAGCAGCATGAGCATGTAGAACGGGGTCTGGTTCCAGATGTTGGCGATGATGACGGCAGCCATGGCCAGGCGGGGCAAGGCCAGCCAAGGCAGGTTCCCTTCGGCGATCCCCAGGGCCCGCAGCGCGTAGTTGACGACGCCAACATCGAAGTTGAAGAGGAGCTGGAACAGGAAAGCCACCACGATGTAAGGCACGATCCAGGGCGCCAGGGCGATGCCACGGAAGAAGCGGGTGAACCGGATGTTGGCGTTCAGCAGCAGGGCCAGGATCATCCCTAGCACGAACCCGCCGATGACCGATAGCCCGCTGAAGACCACGGTGTTCCACAGCGCCTCGAAGAAGATGCTGTCTTTGGCCAGGATCAGGTAGTTGCCCAGGCCGCTGAAGAAGGGGCCGGCCGGGTTGGTCAGTCGCCAGTTCAACAGGGAGATGTAGAAGCCTCTGCCCAGCGGATAGATGATCACCAAGCCCATGATGAAGGCCACAGGGAACAACAGAGACAGGGCCAGCGGGGTGTCTTTGGGCAGGCGCCACCTCGGTTGAGGGACCTTCTCGGCCATCTGCATCGCGTCCACTCCTTACCAGGTGTCTACCGAGAGGGGCCCGCCCAACGGACGGGCCCCCACGGGTGGTCTCTCCGTTCAGACCGGCGATCCCTACGCTTGCGGGAAGACGATGAGGAGGTTCTCCTGCAGGCGTTCCAAGATCTGGTCGATCGG
This sequence comes from Chloroflexota bacterium, assembly GCA_012514615.1. The sequence continues at coordinate 725 of JAAYZY010000583.1, forward strand.
CTTGTCGGTGGCGACGACTTCCTGCATGGCCGGCATGATGAACTCGGCAGCCGAGGCATACTTGGGGCCAAACGGCATGGGCCGGGCAGTGGGCGAGATCTCGTTGATGTAGGCGTTGTGGATCGGGTTGTTGTAGGCGTCCTTGAACTGCTCGGCCAGGCTCTTGAGCGGCGGTACCGCGCCCAACGGGATCATGTACTTCTCGCACACCAGCGGGTCGGAGGTCATGAACTCGATGAACTTCCACGCCATCTCTTTGTTCTGGCAGGCCTTGAACATCTCCAGCTGGTGCGCCTCGAAGACGGTGAGCGGGTCGCTGTTCTGGGTGGGGATGCCGGTCACCGCCCAGGTGTCGTAGAAGACTTGGTCGTCCTTCAGGGCCTCGTTCAGGCTCTGGACGATGCCCTTGTAGTAGGTGCCGTCGAAGGCGAAGATCTCCGTCTCCTGCGCGGCGAACTGACGGAACTCCCGCAGAATGGCCGGCGCCGGCGGCGAGTAGAGCTTCTCCTTGACGTAGAAGCGCAGCCACTCGTAGTAGGCCTTGAGGCCGTCGGAGGTGAAGTTGGGCTTGTTGTCTTTCAGCGGGTCTTCGCCGCCGTTGAAGGTGAGCATGAACGGCCACTGATGGAACAGGGCGTACTGACGCTTGGTGGTGTCCAGACCCATGCCGTAGACGTTCTGGGCTTTGGCCTTCTCCGAAGCGGCGTTCAGCTCATCGATGGTCTTGGGCGGCTTGGTGGGGTCCAGCCCCAGCTTCTCCATGAGCTTCTTGTTGTACCAGAAGGCGTGGTGGGTGATGGTCCAGGGCACGGCGTAGACGCTGCCATCGTAGGAGCCGGCATCCAGGGACGACTGGAAGCTGTCGGCCAGGTACGCTTGGCTCATGTAGCCGTTCAGGGGCTCCAGCGCGCCCATGGCGGCCAACTCAAACGGCATGTTGGTGCTACACTGGGCGATGTCCGGGGCGTTGCCGGCGGTGATGGCGATGAGCACCTGGCTCTGGATATCACCGAACCCGTACTGCACGTTCTTGATGGTCACGCCGGGGTTGTCGCCCTCGAACTTGGCGATCATCTCCTCGATGTTCTTGCGAGTGGCTTCTTCGGCCGAGGCCCAGTTGAAGAAGGTCAGCTCGGTCTTCTGGGGCGCGGGCGTGGCGGTGACGACCTTCTCGACGAGCTTCTCCACCTCTTTGGTGACAATCGTCTCTTTCTCTACCACCTGGGGGGTGGGTTGGGCACAGCCGCCCAAGGCGGCGGCGCCAGCGACGCCGGCGGCCAGCGTGCCGGCGCGGCGCAAGAACTCGCGCCGGGTGAGACCTTGCCTCTCTGCCATCGTGTTCCTCCTCCGCATACAGAGCTACCCCTCTCTGGGTGACTCGCGGCTTGCACGTGGTTGGTGCGGCACTCGCACATACGAAGCGGAACCGTCTGGGGCGGACGATCACCTCCTCTCTGCGGCGGCGCTGCGAGCAGCAGATGATGGGCGCTGAAGCGCCGAACCGCGGGCGGTGGGGCCGTCTTGGGTGAGCAGAAACGCTCCTGCCCATCCCTTCCCGAGACACTCTGCCCA
>JAAYZY010000584.1 GCA_012514615.1 Chloroflexota bacterium
CTACACCCGGCTCATCCTGGGCGGCTTCGCCATCCTGCTGGTGGTGGGCGGCGGGCTCATCTGGCAGATCTACGGACCGGGGGCGGCCTTTACCGGCGTGAGCTGTCTGGCGGCGTCCATGGCCATCTTCGCCTCCGTCTTCGGCCTGCTCAAGCTGGTGGAACGGTGGATCCGTGACGACTGACGCTCGTTGGCGCTGGGGCCTGCTCTGCGCCCTGTGGCTGGGCCTGTGGACGGGTGTGGCGGCCCCCGCGGCCGAGGCCGGGCCCCATCAGCCTGCAGCAGCTCTGGCCCCCCCGCCTTGGGTTGCCGTCGAAGACGCCCTCACCCCGGACCCCCGCATCCAGGAGATGATGGCCCAGGTGCGCACCGACCTGCTGCTGGACCACTTGCTGGCCCTCAGCGGTGAGCGCCCGGCGCTCATCGGTGGGCAGCTCTACACCGTGACCACCCGCTACGCCGATGGTGTGCCCGGCGGCACCGAGGGGCTGCAGAAGGCCGCCCAATACCTGCTGGAGCGCTACGCCGAGTGGGGCATCCCTGCGGAGGCCCAGCGCTTCTCCACCTATCGCTGGCAGAACGTGGTGGCTACGCTGCCCGGGGCCGTGCACCCTGAGCGGGTGCACCTCTTCACAGCGCACTACGATTCGGTGTCGGAACAGCCGCTGCTGCGGGCTCCTGGCGCCGACGACAACGGCAGCGGCGCCGTGGCGGTGCTGCTGGCGGCCAGCATCCTGAGGGACTACCAGTTCGCCGATACCATCCGCTTCATCCACTTCTCGGCCGAAGAGCGCGGCCTGCGGGGGGCGTGGGCCTACGCTCAGGCCGCGGCTTGGCGTGGGGAAGAGATCGTGGATGTTGTCAACCTGGATATGATCGCCTGGGACGGCTGGGGCGGGCCCGACATGGACCTGCACGCCAGTGACGCCGCCTCCCAGGCCGTGGCGGATGACTTCGCCGCGGTGATCGAAGCCTACGGCCTCAACCTCATCCCGCAGAAGGTCTACGGCGCGGCCGCCGCCACGGCCAGCGACCACTCGCCGTTCTGGAGCTACGGCATCCCAGCCATCCTGGCCATCGAGGACTACCACTCCAGCGGGATGGATTTCTGCCCCTACTACCACCGCACCACGGATCTGGCGGCCAACCTCCAGACGCCCACTTGCGCCAACTGCTTGGGCTACTTCACCGAGTTCAGCCGAGCCGCCCTGGGCGCCGTGGCCCACCGGGCTGGCCTGCTGCCCGCTGGGTTCCCTACCCCCACGGCCACCCCTACGGCGACCGCCACCGCCGTCCCCACCTGCGGCAGCATCCTGGTCGATGGCGGGTTCGAGGCCGGGCCGACCGGGGGCGCTTGGACGACGAAGCCGCCGAACCAGCCGATCATCACCGGGAACGGGGCGCGCAGCGGGGCCTGGGGCGCCCAGTTGGGCAGCACCGTCAACAGCGCCGACCGACTGTTCCAACCGGTGGCGCTGCCCCCAGATGCCCACGACGCCACCCTGGCCTACTGGTGGCAGATGGAGAGCAACGAGTGGCAATGGGGCGCAACGCTGACGCGTCGGCCCCGCGACCGCCTGTGGGTGCAGTTGCTGACGCAGGAAGGGCACCTGCTGCAGACCCTGGAGGTGCTCACCGAAGAGCCGCCGCAGGGCCAGTGGGCCTTCTCTTCGTGGGATGTGGGCGCCTATGCCGGGCAGACGGTGCAACTGCGTTTCGCCGCCGACACCGACGGCAGCGACGTTACGCGCTTCTTGGTGGACGACGTGACCTTGCGCACCTGCGCCGTTGCCGCCCCGACCCCCACCGCGACGGCTACCGCCACAGCGCCTGCCACATCCACCGCCACGCCGCCAGCGGTGCAGCAGCAGCGCCTCCCGCTGATCTTGCGGGCGCACCCCTAGGGGGCCGAAGCAGACGCCCCTGCAGGTTCAGCGGGGGCGCGCCAGCTAGCACTCGGCCGTTCTCTGAGGGGAAGTCCGCCTTCACGGTGGACAGCGGCAAGACAAGGGGCGGAGTGTCGCCCACCCGCCCCAGCCATCCCTTCGTGGAACCGATCGGTTGGCATCCCCTGCCGCCTGCCCGGTCAGACGGCGGCAGCTACCACCTCCAGATTGATGCGCCCCACTTCCAGGTGATCCAGCGCCTGGGTGAAGAGGAGCGCGTGGCGGCTGCCCAACGGGGTGTCCGGCGGCAGCGCCACTCGCACCTGTACCCGCACGCGGTCGCTGGGCTTCAGGCTCAGCCGCCGGAGCACGTTCGTGCCCACATCGGACCAGACGCCGGCCGTGGCGTAGACTTGGTTCTCCGCCGTGACCCCTATGCCATCCAAGACGGCATCCTCCAGCACCCGGCGCACCATCTTCACTTCCACCAACCCGTCGCTGGGGAAGCAGCTGCGGTCCACCTCCAGGTCCAGCGCCACCGGGTCGGCCCGCACGCCGCGCATGACGAACTCCACCTTGGCCTCTTGGCCGGGAACGACCTCGATCAGGTGGCTGTTCCGCTGGGCCACGTTGTTATCCCACTTCACCGACCAGTCGTGCTGCAGAGGGTCCTCCTGGGATTCCAGCCGGGCCAGGAAGCAGGCTGGCCCGCTCTCCTGGGGCTCCCAGGCCAGCTTGACCACCTTGTGGCGCCCGGCTGGGATGGAGGCCAGCTCCAACGTGGCCAGGAACTGCCACTTGTCGGGCCAGATCGAGGGCGAGTAGGGGTGCTGGTAAAGGTGCACCCGCACGCCGTAGGCCGTGGCCGGCCCGCGGTTGTGCACCCGGGCGAAGAGGTAGTTGGCCTGCCCGGCCAGGGGCGGCTGGTGCTCTGACTCACCGTCGTCGGCGTTGCGCACCCAGAGGTCAGGGCTGTTCCAGTATGGGCCGGGGGTGGGCACCAGGCCGGTGTCGTCTTCGCTGTCGCGCATCCAGATGTCGGCTTCCGAGAGGCGGTCGGCGCTGAAGGCGGCTTGGTTGTAGCCGCTGATGTAGGTGTAGGGGATGGACCCGTAGCCGGGGCCCCAGGTGCTCTGCTCGCCCCAGGGGGGCCCACGAGTTGCGGATGATGAAGTACCCCCCGCCGGGGGCGTTCTCGTCATCCACATAGCCCACCATGCACATGGCATGGCCGCCGGCCACCGTGTCGCCGGGCAGCGGCATGGTGATCTTGCCGAAGCGCCGCGACGCCTCAGAGCGGTACCAACTGGTGTAGACCGGGATGGCGAAGGCCACCACCTTGCCGTCGGCTAGGCAGGTCTTGATGTCTTCCACGGCGCGGGGGTTCAGCGTGATGGTGCGCGCGGTGCGGAACGGCGCGGCCTCATGGGCGGCGTCGGGTGGGGGCGGCCCTTGGCCCTCGTCGCCGGGCGTCTCCTGGGGGTTGTAGAGCCAGACCTCCTCAGGGGGGACGCCAGCCTGCAGCAGGCATTCCATCCCCAGCCGCGGGTAGGTGCCGCTCTCGTCGGGGATGCCGTCGTGCTCTTTGCACCACCAGTAGACGAACTGCTCCGAAAGGTCCAGCTCCGCGCTGCCGGCCACCCGTTCCAGGTACTCTCGCACGGCCACGCTGGCCTGGGCCACGCAGGTGCCCCGCTCTGCCTGGTTGCGCACCGGGCCCATCAGCTCCCGGTAGTCCACCGTGGCTGGCAGCGCGGTAGGGTGCGTCACGGTGACGTAGGGGCTGAGGGAGGTAGCGGCCACGAACTCGGCTTCGGCCGGGGCCAGGCTGCCCATGCCGTAAGCCATCTCGGCCAGGTGGGCGCCGCCGGAGCGGGCTGCCGCCACCATAGGCAGGTGCATCCGGGCGGCTTCCAGCAGGTCTTGCAGCGCTGGGTCCTCCACCCCCAAGTAGTTGGCCAGGCTGGCCTGCCCTTCTGGCGTCTCGGCCAGGGCCACCAGCTCTTGGACGGTGTCTATCCACAGCTCGCGGAGCTTGCTCAGGTGCGCATCGGGGATCTCCGATACCTCAGTCAGCGGCACGCCGCGGCGGATCAGCTTGCGGGTCATGACTTTCCTCCTTGCCTTCAGCCGCGTCCCCGCCTGCCAGCCGCAGGCGCGGCGAAGCTCACGCTTCCTGTTCGGTGGGCGGTTCTGGGGCATGGTCATCGTCCTCCCACAGCGCGCCCAGGGCGAACGCCTCGTCGGCTTCCTGGGCGAAGGCCTGCGCTTCGTCCGGCGGCAGGTATTCGCTGGCGATCTCCACCAACGTCTCCACCTCGTGGGAGTCCATCTCCAACAGGCGGGAGAGGCCGTCAAGGCCCTTGGGGGTTGCCGCCAACGAAACCAGTTCTTCGGCGGTGATGACCCACAGGCCCGCCAACTGCTGCGCACGCTCTGGGGGGAAGTCGGGGATGGAGCGGAGGGGCATACCAAAGCGGTACAAGGGGCCCTGGGCGCGACCCCGGCGCTTCCTTGCGTTCATCGCGCACCCTCCTTTCGGCTGACCGCGAGCCCGCAGGCCTCGCGCTGCCTTTCTGTGGCAATTATACCACAATTCGCGGCGCTGTGCGTGCGCAGCCTTGCCGACGCCGGCCCGTAGGTGAGGCGGGCGCTGGGCTGCGGCCACAGACAGAGCCGACGCTCCGCCGCTTGCCGCGGGGTCGGCCAAGGTGTATACTCAGGGCAAGCGCACCGTCGTGGAGGAGGCCCATGACCAAGGGGCTGCCGGCCGGCGCCGTGCTGCAGGGACGCCACGGGGCATACATGGTCACCAGGGAGGTAGCCCGGGGCGGGATGGGCGCCATCCTGGAAGCGCAGGAGCAGGGAAGCGGCCGCGTGGTGGCCGTCAAGGCTGCTTGCCTGGACCCGGCCTTCTGCGAAGGGAAGCGCGAGGTGATCCGCGAACGCCTGCTCCAGGAGATGAGCGCCCTCCTGCCGTTGGAGCACCCCAGCCTGCCCCGTGTCGTCGACCAGTTTTCCAGCGCAGACAACGAATTCCTGGTGATGGAGTTCGTGGCCGGCCAGACGCTGAACAAGATCCTAGACCGCGCCATCCGTGAGAAGCGTCTGCTGGAGGAAAGCCGCGTCGTGGGCTGGGCGCTGCAGGTCTTGGACGCCTTGGCCTACCTCCACGGCCAGCCCAAACCGATCATCCACCGCGACATCAAGCCCGACAACCTCATCCTGACGCCGGACGGCCGGGTGGTGCTGGTGGATTTTGGCCTGATGAAGCAGGTGGAACGCAGCCTGCAGAGCGGCCCGCTGATCCATGCCGTGGGTACGGTGGAGTTTGCCCCGCCGGAGCAGTATGCCGAGGGGAGCGGCGGCACCGACCAGCGCACCGACATCTACAGCCTGGGGGCCACCCTCTACTACCTGCTGACCAGCCGCCTGCCGCCCCGCTCGGTGGAGCGGATGCTGCCGTTCTCCATGGGCGCGGTGAAGAAGCTGCCCTCCGTTCGGGCGGCCAACGCCACCGTCTCGCCACAGACCGAACGGGTGGTGGCGAGGGCCATGGAGATCGACCCGGCCGACCGCTACCCCACGGCGCAAGCCATGCGGGAGGCGCTGGCGCCCCGCCGGCGCTTCTTCACGCTGCCGTTCTGAGCCGCCGGGGGCCGGGCTCGCCCGGCCCCCGGCTCTGCCTGATCGGCGCCTGCGGCGTGTGGCAGGTTCGCCCCGTGCGGATCGCCCCTAGGCCCGCTTCGTCCGCACCTCCCAGACCAGGGAAGCCGCCACCGCCAGCCAAGCCAGGGCCAGCCCCGCCCACAGGGTGCGCGTGGCCCGGTAGGTGGCAGGGTCGTCGGCCGCGTTCAGGGCGTAGACATCGTCGCCCAGCGTCAGACCGTAGGTCTCGGCGAAGAGATCTCCCACCTGGCGGGAGAACGGTACGTCGTCCCAGGCGCCCAAGCGCCCGTCGATGGGGATGGCCGCCCCGGGGGCCTGGACGTCGGCCGGCAGCTCCCACTGGTCAGCCCGCACGATCAGGCGATCGTCGGCGCCCAGCAGGGGGAAGAAGGTGGTGGCCCAGGCCCCGTAGCGCACGTAGGTGAAGGCGCGGCGGTAGTCTGGCTGTGCTGTGAGGCGGATGTAAGCGCCGCTGTGCACCTGGCCGGCCAGGACGACCTCCACGGTGGTCTCCAGCGGCTGGGCGCTGCGGAAGCTGTACAGGGCGTTGCCGGAAAGGCACAGCACCAACGGCGTGAAGAAGAGCAGCAGCGCCAGCTTCAGCGCCACCGATTTGCGGATGCGTCTGGGTGTGGGCATGGTGGGTGTCATGGCCTCGCTCGGTTGGGTTGGGCAAGGAACGAGGGGCCGCTGCATGGCCCCCCCTGGGGTCCGGCTACTGGCGGCTGGCCACGGCCGGCGGCTCCGCCTCGGCGCTGTCGCCGAAGGCGATCCACAGGCCCACCAGCGAGAGCAGGACCACCATGGCCGAGTTGAAGACGATGAACCCAAGCATGTTGGGCAGCGGCATGGGCGTTGTGCTGCGAATCACCGTCTCGAACGGTTCTTCGGAAGCCCGCAGGATGTTGTAGATGAGGAAGGGCGCGCGCGCCCCCTCTCGGGCGAAGCCCATTACGTTCATCATGAACAGGCTGAAGAGCGCGCCGGCCATGAGCACCGTGCTGCTGAAGCGCTCCCGCAGCTCCCTGGCCACGTGCCCCCGCGCCCGCAGGTAGATCAGCACGTTGGCCAGGGTGAGGGTGGTAATGCCGATGAGGGTGGCGAACTTCCAAGGCCACATGCGCCCGATGGGGATGGTGATGCTGCCTTGGCGGTAGGGGACGATGGCGATGAGGGTGCAGAGCAGTACCGCCAGGGTAACCACCCGGCTGACTCGGCCCCACTGCCCTCGGCCCAGACGCCCCACCAAGACGGCCACCACCGCATAGAGCCCAGCCACCAGGGCCAACGTCGCCAGCGCGTCGGCGGGCGTGGCGGCCGACCCAGGGCCGGCGCCCCGCAGCGCCAGGCCGCCGGCTGTGAGCAGGGCCAGGGCCGCGCCGGCCGCCACCGCACCCAATGCCGGCCGGGTGGCATCGCCCCCGGCGCCGGCCGGCGCCGACTGCAGCAGCCGCGTCAGGTAGAAGTTGGAGCCGGCAAACAGCAGCGTCAGGAAGAAGATCTGCAGGTTGAAGACATAGCGGTAGTCGCCGATCATCAGGTTGAGGAACGCTGGCAAGACCGCCTGCTGGATGTCGTGGACGTAGAGGAAGCCGATGAACGGCATCAGGAAGAGGTTGACCATGCCGATCATGAAGGTCCAGTTGGTGGCCCAGGTGAAGTAGCGCTTCTCAGAGCCGCTGGGGAGCCGCCAGGCCTGGAAGGCGGTGACGGCGGCCACGCACATGCCCATGAACGCCAGCCCCCCCACCAGACGATGCAGCGTCAGGGCCACGTAGGTGGGGTTTTCCAGGTAGAGCCCCTGCAGGCTGCGGTCGAAGGGATGCTCGCCCAGGCCGGCCGAGGTGAGCATGGAGGCCGCCACCCCGTTGATGATGAGGGGCGTGACCATGCCGAAGAAGGAAGCCAGCAAGCCGATGCCGATGTGCAGGCGCTTGCGGCGGCGGAAGCGGTTCCAGGTGTAGAAGTAGGCGTAGACGGTGATCCCTTCCAGCAGGAAGTTGACCACCTCCACCACCATGGGCCACAGGTAGAGGTTGAACATCTGCGCCCACAGTCTGGGCCAGAAGCCGACCAGCGTGGCCACCAGGCCCACGCCAAAGAGGGCGCCGATGCTGAAGACGGCCACGTTGAACTTGGCCACGGTGCGCGCCAAGCGGTCGTGCCAAGCGCTGCCCCGGCGGTGACCGATGATCTCGGTGAAGGCGGCGATGATGGGGCC
>JAAYZY010000585.1 GCA_012514615.1 Chloroflexota bacterium
ACCCGGGTGGGGTACTTGCGGTGCTGTTCTCGGTTGATCATCGACTTCTTGGCCACTTACGCCCTCCTCAATCGCCACAGCCTCATGAACGGCGGAACGGCATCCCCAGCAGCCGCAGCAGGTGTCGGGACTCCTCATCGGTACGCGCAGTGGTCACGATGGTGATCTCCATGCCGCGAACCTTCTCCACCGAATCGTAGTTGATCTCCGGCCAGATCAGCTGCTCGCGCAACCCCAAGGTGTAGTTGCCTCGCCCGTCGAACGAATCCGGCGACACGCCGCGGAAGTCCCGCTGCCGCGCCAGGGCGATGTTGAACAGCCGGTCCAGAAAATCATACATGCGGTCGCCGCGCAGGGTCACCTTGGCGCCGATGGCGTTGCCTTCCCGCAGCTTGAAGCTGGCGATGGAGCGCCGGGCCTTGTTGATCACGGCCCGCTGCCCGGTGATGATGGCCAGCTCTTGCGCCGCCGAGTCCAGGGCCTTGGCGTTTTCCAGCGCCTCCCCCAACCCGACGTTGACCACAACCTTCCTCAGGCGCGGCACCTGCATGGTGTTTTCATAGGCAAAGTGTTCCAGCATCTTGGGAACCACTTCGTCGCGGTACAGATCCTTCATTCTGGGCATTGCGTTTCCACTCCTCCACGCCCGGGGGACCGAAAGAGCCGTCCTCCCTCGCCGCCCCAGACCGGGTGCGTTCCGTTAGTCAATCAGTTCGCCGCAGCGCTTGCAGAAGCGCCCCTTGCTGCCATCTTCGAACAACCGAAAACCCACACGCACCGGTGCGTCGCAGTGCGAGCAGACGACCGCCACATTGGACAGATGCACCGGCGCCTCGCGCTCGATGATGCCGAACTGCGTCCGCACGTCCCCCGTGCGCCGTTGGTGCTTCTTCACCAGGTTCACTCCCGAGACCAACACCCGATCGGCCTCTGGCTTGGGGCCCAACCGTCGACCCGACCAGCGCCCTGGCAGCACCTGACGCACCGTGCCGCGCTGGCCCTTGCCCTCGCCGCTGATCACCTCGACCGTGTCGCCCCGCTTGATCTTCCTCACAGCACACCCTCCCCGGGTTGGCTCGATGCCACCCTTCGTTGCAACGTCTACAGTACCTCTGGCGCCAGCGAGACGATGCGCATGAACCCTTTATCGCGGAGCTCGCGAGCCACCGGCCCGAAGATGCGCGTCCCCTTGGGGTTGCCCTTGTCATCCAGGATGACTGCCGCATTGTCGTCAAACCGGATGTACGAACCGTCTGGCCGGCCATATTCCTTGGCAGTGCGGACCACCACGGCCCGCACCACGTCACCCTTCTTCACTGAGCCGGTTGGCGCGGCCTGCTGCACGGCCGCGACGATGATGTCGCCCACCGCGGCGTAGCGTCGTGTGGAACCGCCCTTCACGCGGATGACCAAGACTTCTTTGGCCCCCGTGTTATCGGCCACCACCAACTTGGATTCCTGCTGGATCATAATGGCTCCCTCTCACCGACCACCAACCATGATGGCCAACGATCGCTGATCGACCGCTACAGTTACACGCTATCGGCCCGTTCCAGGACCTCTTCCACCTGCCAGCGCTTCTCTCGACTCATGGGCCGCGCTTCCACTATGCGCACCAGGTCGCCTTCTTGGCACTGCGCCTCGTCGTGCGCCTTGTAGTTCTTGTAGATGCGCATCACTTTACCGTACAGGCGGTGCTGCCTAACCTGCTCCACCCGCACCACCACCGTCTTCTCCATCTTGTTGCTCGTCACCCGGCCGATCAGCCGCTTCCGCTGTGCTTCCATCGGTTAGACCTCCTGCCCCATCTCTTGCCGCTCGCGCTCGCGCAGGATCGTCTCCAGAAGGGCGATCTGCCGCTTCACCTGGGTCAAGCGGGCGCTGTTCTTCAGCTGGCCCGTGCTCCACTGGAAGCGGAGGTTGAAGAGCTCTTGGTGAGCCTCATCCAGCTTCACACGCATCTCAGCCAGGGTCAGGTTGCGGATCTCTTGCGCCTCCATCAGCTCTCCTCCGTGCGCCGCATGAACTGGGTACGGATGGGCAGCTTGTGCGCGGCCAGGCGCAACGCTTCCTTGGCCACATCTTCACGCACCCCACCCAGCTCGAAGAGCACGCGCCCCGGACGGATCACCGCCACCCAGTGGTCCAGGCTGCCCTTGCCGCCGCCCATACGGGTCTCGGCGGCCTTGGCCGTGGCCGGCTTGTCGGGGAAGACGCGG
>JAAYZY010000057.1 GCA_012514615.1 Chloroflexota bacterium
GCTGAGGGGCGACGAGCGCCCAGCGCTGGCGGTCGAGCGCCCTTCGCCCCTCCAAGTGGCGGACTTTTCTCCACCCTGCTAGAATCACCGGGCGTCTCGCTACGTCATACTGCGTAGAGTGTTGACGGCTGAGCGATCACAGGGAGGAGGGCAACTGGTATGGACCACAAGCGACTCTTGGGCGGGTGGGTGGCGGTGCTGATCGGGCTCTGCTTGCTGCTGCGTCCCGGCCCTGGCGCACAGGCGTTGGTACCCACCCCTGAGCTGGCCTTCCAGCGCAGCGGCGCGGTGGCGGTTGCCCCCGACGGGTCGGCCTTGGTAGCCTGGACCGATGAGCGCAACAGCAACACAGACATCTTCGTCACCCGTCTGGCCGCCGACGGAGCGCCGCTCTGGGGGGGCGATCGTCGTGTGGATAGCGATACGGGGGTGGCCGATGCGAAGTACCCCCGGGTGGCCCTGGCCGGCGACGGCGCTGCCTGCATCGTCTGGCAAGACAACCGCAACGGCCATTGGGATATCTACATGCAGCGGCTTGCCCCAGACGGCTCCCTGCTCTGGCCCCAAGACCAGCGGGTGAACACCGACGCCGGCACGGGCAAGCAGGAGATCCCCGATGTAGCCGCCCTGTCCGACACCTCGTGTGTGGTGGTCTGGAAAGACAGCCGTGACCTGGCATCGTTCGATGCCGAGATCTACACGCAGCGCATCGGCCCGGCCGGCCAACACCTCTGGCCTCAGGATGTGCGCGTCAACGGCGACAGCACCCGCGCCCGCGCCCAAGACTACCCCCACCTGGGCGTCGACGTCGCCGATCGCATCTACGTGGTCTGGCAAGACAATCATGAGCACGTCTCCGGCCTGATCTGGGATGTCTTCGCCCAGAGCTTGACCGCCGAGGGGATTCGCCGCTGGGCCAGCGACCTCGTGGTCTCAGCCGATCCCTCCGGCAGCCAGTGTCTGCCTACCATCGGCGTCGCCGCTGACGGCTTCGCCTACGTGACCTGGTTCGACACAGACGGGGCCTACAACGACGCTGGCCGCATCACCGTGCAGCGGGTGGAAAGCGACGGCGTCCGCGGCTGGAGCAGCGACCAGCAGATCAGCCCCATGAGCGTCAACTGGCCGCCCTTCCCTGTGGTGGCGGTAGATCCCCTGGGGCACGCCACCGTCGCCTGGGTGTTGCGCCCAGAAGCCGCTGAGCCAGGCGACATCTGGGCCCAGCGCCTGGCCCCCAACGGCGCTGAACTCTGGCCGGTGGACGTCACGGTGCCGGCCGGCGGCGGCGACGCCGAACAGGACAACCCAGCCCTGGCCGGCTTCCCCGGCGGCGGCGCGCTGGCCGTGTGGACCGACAACCGCGTCGTCCGGGGGTCTACCGACATCTTCGGCCAGCGGTTGGAGGCGACCGGCAGCCGCCTGTGGGGGAACGACGTGCAGATCAACGGCAACACCGCCGAGCCCACCACGCTCTGGGCCCGCTTTGCCGAAGTGACGCCGGCGGTCGACGCGCAGCCAGTGGAGTGGCTCTCTCAGGGCGAGGGGACGCTCGATCGCCTGCGGTCCGACTGGGTAGAGCCGGTGACCGGCCGCTCTCAGGCCCAGGCGCAGGCCGCCCTGCGGACCATGTGGCAGCCCAGCACCCTCTACGTCTTCATCCAGGTGGCTGACCCCGACCTTGTCTGCGGGGGCGGCAGCCTGGCCGCGCAGGATCGGGTCGAGCTGGTGCTGGACGGGGCGCACAATCGCCGCAGCGGCGACCCCGACGATCGTCGCTACGTGGTGGCCTGCAGCGGCCAGACCAGCGGCGACCCGGCCACCGTCGCCGTTCAGCGCCACATTGGCGGCTACCAGGTGGAGATGGCCATCCCCCTCAGCCCCCTGGGCCTCGCCCCGCTAGACGCCGATCAGCCGCTGGGACTGACCTTCGGCCTGTGGGACCACACCACCAGCGGCCAGTCCTGGCACCTGGTCTGGGAAGGCAGCGAGACCGAGGGGCGCGCCCACGAGTTCGGGCGCCTCATCCCGGTCGGGTCCACTGTGACGTTCCAACACAAGCGCAACGCATACCGCGGGATGCGCGACGTGTTCATCAGCCGCTGGGATGAACCGCCAGCCAACCATGAGGACGAGGCGATCCTGGAGGTGCAAGGCCGAGACGGCAAGTCCACCCTGCTGCGCTTCGACGTCTCTTGGCTGCCCCCAGAGGCCACCATCGAGGCGGCCACCTTGCGCCTGCAGACCTGGACGCGCAGCCAAGAGGGGACGCTGCAGGTGGGCGCGTACCGCGTGCTGCGAGAATGGGAGGCCCCTGAGACGACCTGGGCAGAGGCCAAGGCCGGGCTGCCCTGGGCGAAGCTCGGCTGCAACGAGCCCCTGGTCGACCGCGCCGCCTCCCCGGCCGCCAGCGCCGTCTTCACCCAGACCGATGCCTTCTACACGCTGGATGTAACTGCCCTCGTGCGGGATTGGGTGCATAGCCCTGCCGGCAACTTCGGGCTCATCCTCAAATCGTTCGACGACACAGCGACCCGCTACCTGGTCAAGTCGTCCGAGTACCCCGATACCACGGTATGGCCCAGCCTGTCAGTGCGCTACAGCTTCCCGGCCCCTGCGCCCACAGGCACGCCCACCGCCAGCCCCACACCCACCCTCACGCCCACAGCCACCCAGACGGCCACGGCCACCGCCTCGCCTACAGAGACGGCCACAGCCACGACCACCGCTACCCAGTCTCCCACGGAGACGCCCACCAGCACTCCAACGGCAACCGCCTCGGCCACCGCCACCGATACCAAGACGCCCACGCCCACCGTCAGCCCCACCCAGACCGGCACGCCAGCAGTGCGTCAGTGCCGGCTGCCCCTCATCCTCCGTTTGCGGGCCAGCCCCTAGCCCAGGCAATCCCGCACACGCGGCAGCGCCCTCTGGTAGTCCAGAGGGCGCTGCTGTGACAAGGGCTCATCGATCAGATCATCCGTAGGGCTTGCCTTCCCTCACCCGGCGATCCAGCTCGACC
>JAAYZY010000586.1 GCA_012514615.1 Chloroflexota bacterium
GGCCGCGCCGCCACCGCGGCCGACGCCGTAGCCGTCATCGGCGGCGTCATCCGCCGCACCCTGGCCGACCTCCACGGCAGCGGCACGGCCGCAGCCGTGCGCATCCAGTACGGCGGCAGCGTCAAGGCAGCCAACATCGCCGGCTTCATGGCCGAGCCGGACATTGACGGTGCGTTGGTGGGTGGGGCCAGCCTCAAGGCCGACGAGTTCGTGGCCCTGGTGCGCGCCGCCGCCGCGACCAAGCGCGCCGGGTAAGGCTCCCGGCCGCGGGGGCTGCTGCGCCAGCCCCAGGTCCAGCTCCAAACAGCAAGCGACGCAAGAATGCCCACCACGGGGAGCCACTGGCGTGGCTCCCCGCCCACTGCTCCTCAAACCGGCTCGCCTGAACCAGAAGGATGCCCACCGATGCGCCCACCGACCTGGTCCCTTGCCCTGGCCTTGCTGTTGGTCGCCTGCGCCCCCCCGCCCCACCCTGCCCCAGCGCCGGCCGCGCTCACTAAGGTGCCCAGCCCCACCCACACGCCCACGCTCACACCCAGCCCCACCCACTCACCCACCATCCCCCCCACCCCCACCGCCACCCGCACGCAGACGCCCACCGGCACCCTCACGGCGACGCCGACGCGCCTCCCCACCTCCACACCCGATCCCTTCGCCGGGTTCACCGTGAGCGACCTGACCGCGCGCGCCTATGGCAGTGGCGCGCTGCAGGCCGTAGAGACCCTGGGCATCACGCCGGCTTTCACGCGCACTCTAGTCACCTACCCCAGCGACGGGCTGACGCTCTACGGCTTCGTGAATGAGCCCAAGGGCCAAGGGCCGTTTCCGGTGATCATCGTGGTGCACGGATACGTGAACCCAGCGACTTATCGCACCCTCACCTACACCACCCGCTATGCCGACTCCCTGGCCGAGGCCGGTTTTCTCACCATCCATCCTGACCTGCGCGGCCACGGCGCCTCTGACGGCGGCCCCAACCCGTTTCGCATCGGCTACGCCGTGGATGTGCTCAACCTCATCGCCTTGGTCAACGCGCAGGCGGGACAGCCCGGCCCGTTGGCCCAGGCCGCCCCCGGGGCGTTGGGGCTGTGGGGACACAGCATGGGCGGGGGGATCACCATGCGGGCGATCACCGTGAGCAGCGCCGTGCGTGGGGCGGTTCTCTACGGTTCCATGAGCGGCGACGAACGCGCCAACCTAGAGCAGATGGTAGCGTGGCGCGGGGGCGAACGGGGCCTGCCGGAACTGGAGACGCCCCAAAGTGACCTGGAGCGCATCTCGCCGATTGAACATCTGGAGCGCATCACCGCCGCCGTGAGCATCCACCATGGCGACGCCGACCCCACCGTGCCGCCAGAGTGGTCGGCGGACCTGTGCCAGCGGCTCCAAACGTTGGGGAAGACGGCGGAGTGCTTCACCTACCCGGGCCAGCCGCACATCCTCACCGGCGAGGCCGATCAGCAGTTCATCACCCGCACGGTGGAGTTCTTCCAGCGCACCATCAACGGCGGCCCCACGGGTTCCCAGGGCATCGCCCGGACGGAAGACGGGGCGTCGCCGGGACCGGCTAGGCCGGATAGGCGCTCGCAGGAATGACGAGGGCAAACGGTTCGCTGCGATGGCGGGGGCGGCTACGACCCTGCGGATTTGGACCGGCCCACCCTACCCGCCGCCCACCGGCGGGAAGATGCCCACTTCGTCGCCTGGGTGCAGGGGCCATGCGCTGGGTCGCGCCCTCCCCCCCACGAAGACCAGGCGCACCTCGTTCGGCGGCAGCTCCAGGTGCGCCACCAGGTCGGCCACGGTAGCGCCGGTCGGGAGCTGCACCTCAAAAGGCGCGCCGGCCTCCACCCCAGGCCGCCGGGCCGCCAAGGTAGCGAAGAGCTTCACCTGAACACGCATGGTCACCTCACGGGCAGCGCACAATGTCCTGCGCCCACAGGCAGTCGGCGCAGGAGGGGTTCCAGCCCCAACACCCCTCGTTGCGTTCGCGCAGGTCACAGGTCTCCCGCAGGTCGCAATCGGGGCACGAGGGGAAGTGAACCGCGCGCACCGCGCTGCGGAAACGCACGTACTCCTCGGACATCCACGTCTCGCCCAACGGCTGCTGCCGCACGTCGCCCAAGGCGTAGCGGCTCACCTGCTTCTGACGGCCGTCCACAGTGAAGTAGCTGTAGTTATGGGAGAGGGCGTAGCAGGGCGACACCTGACCATCCCACCCCACCACCAGGGCCCGGTCTTGGACAAAGCGGCAGCGCCGCTCGGCGCCCCAGTGCATCCGCGGCAGGTCCAGCGTCCCCCAGATAACCCAGGCGTCGGCTCGCACCGGCCAGCCGCCGGCTTGGAACGGCGGACGCGGCTCGTAGCCGTACAGGACGCCCTCACGCATCTCCTGGCTGTAGGCCAACACGTTGCTCACCAACACCCGACTGGCGTTCAGGCGGCTGGCCAGGGCGGTGAGGTCGGCCAGCTCCCCCACGTTGCTCTGGAGCACCACGTACTCAATCCCCAGGGCCGGCGCCAGCGAGGCCATCTGGCTCTTTACCTCGTTCAGGGTGCGGATGTTCTCCAACACGTGGCTCAGCAGCGCCCCGCGGATCCCGCTGTAGGTCTCCGGCCGCACGCCATCCACCGAGACCACCAGGCGGTCCACGCCCAGCCCCACTAGCTCCTGGCAAGCCTGTCGATCCAGCAGCAGGCCGTTGGAGCCAACGGTGACAGCCAACCCCTTGGCCCGCACTGCGGCGATCATCTCCAGGATGTGCGGGTGCGTGAGCGGCTCGCCGAAGCCGGTGAAGACCACCCGCTCCAGGTGGGGCAGGCCCTCCAGGCTCTCCACCAGCCGGTCCCAGGTCTCCGTGGCCATCAGCTCTTCGGGGTCTTCCCAAACGTTGCGGATGCAGGTGCGGCAGCTCAGGTTGCAGCCCGTGGTGGGCTCCACGTAGAGCTTGCGTGCGTCGGGGCGGCGCGGGTGCAGGATCAGATCGCCCTCGCGGTCGTCGAGCCAGTATTCGCCGTCCGGCGGCAGGTGCCGCCGCTGCAAGAAGTCGTCTGGCAGCACCAGGCGCCCTTGCGAGTCTGACTGTACCTTGGGCATGGCCCCTCCTGGGCGCAAAGGGCGGGCAAGGCCAAGGTGGCCCTGCCCGCCTTGTTCCCTGCTACAGCTCGGCGTAGACCGAATCCAGCGCCTCGTCAGGCACGTCGAAGACTCGGTTGTGCGGCGGCAGCGGCTCCACCCCCATGAACTCGGGCATGCGGTCGTCGGCCTTGGTGAGGCCGGCGGCCTCGTTGAAAGCCCGCTCCTTGCGCAAGATCTCCCCACCCAGCTTGACCACATCGGCCGTGGTCCAGTTGGTGCCCAGCACACCGTTGCATTCCTCCACCATCCCCTCGAAGCCGCTGGCGATATCCAGGATGGCAAAGGCGATGAAGAGGCAGTGGCCGCTGCTGTCGATGAAAGCGGTGGTGGCCTGGAAGCCGCGGCTGAGCGCAGCCTTGCCCTCGGCGCTCAGCGGGTCGGACGCTCCGCCCACGCTGAGGATTTCGGGGGCAATGGTGTAGCCAGCGGTGTGGTCGGCGCCCATGGTGGTGGTGGCGTAGGTGATGCCGATTCCCTTCACCGCCCGCGGCTCATAGGCCGGCATGCTCTGGCCCTTCACCGTGGGCACGTGGGTCACCCCGAAGACGCGACCGGTGGTCTCGGTGCCTGCCCCCAAGATGCGCCCCAGCGGCGTGCCCTGGCCCATCTCGTGCACCAGCTCGATGGCTCGCGGCCCATCGCCGAACGGCAGCACCCCGGCATGCATGGCCACCGCCATGGTGGTGCCGGCTTCAATGGTATCCAGCCCGTAGGCGTTGCACAGGTGGATCAGCTCGCCGGTCACATCGAGGCTGTCGATGCCGCAGTTGGCGCCCAACGCCCAGATCGACTCGTACTCCTGGCAGGAGACGAGCTCGGCGCCGTCGGCGTTGTGCCAGGTGTTGGAGCACTGGATGATGCAGCCAGGGCTGCAGGCGTGGTTGTACAGTTCCTTGCCCAGACGCTGCTTGTTCCCTTCGAACAGCGCCTCGCCGGCAATCTTGGCCGCACCCTCGAAGCGGCCCGCGGTGAAGTTGCGGGTGGGCAGCCCCCCAGCCTCGTTGAGGATGTTGATGAGCACCGCGGTGCCGTAGCTGTTCAGAGCCCCCTTGGGCTTGGTGATGTCGTGGGTGCGCAGGGCGTCGATCATCTTCTTGCGGCCCTGGTCGAAAAGCGCCTTGTCGGTCAGAGGCACGCCTGGCGCACCCTTGGCATCGGTGATGATGAACTTGAGCCCCTTGCTGCCCATCACCGCCCCCAAGCCGCCCCGACCGGCGTACCGGGACGGTCGGCGGCTCAGGTCGTTGTAGACGATGCCGGAGTTGCCGTACCCCAGCTCGCCAGCCACACCGACGCCAGCCACAGACACCTTGTCGCCGAAGCGCTGGAAGACCTTGGGGAAGACCTCGTACAGGTCCTGGCCCACGTATTCGTCGGCGGGGAAGAACTGTACCTGCGGCTTGCCCGCCGCGGCGTCCCAGGCCAGATGCACCAGCCAGAACTTGCCCTTCTCCTTGGGCTGGCCCTCCACCACCAGCGCTTTGATGTCCATCTTGGCCAACTCGGGCGCCCACGATGAACCGGCGTTGGCTTCCTTGATGCCCCGGGTGAGGGGCGACTTGGCCCCGGCCGACACGCGCGCCGACGTGGGAGCGGCCGTGCCCGTGACGATGCCCGGAGCGAAGACCAGCTTGTTGTTGGGGCCAAGAGCATGGCAGATGGGGGGCACTTCGTCAGAGACGATGGTGGAGGTGAGGCCACGCCCGCCCAGGTGCTGGTAGGCGGCCGGGAGATCCTCCAGGCGGTAGGACCGGTCGGTCATGTCCAGGCGCAGAATCCACATCGTTTCCACCTCCTTGTGAATCCCAGGGGGCAGGCCCATTCTGCCCACGGCATCGGCACCGGCCGCTAGCTACCCACAATGGGTGCCGCGCCGGACCCCGCTGGAAGACAGCGCGCCATCTGAGATGGATAACGACGAGCTGCGACGTGGACTGCAATATGTTAGATGATGGGTGTGTGGCAGGAACGATGAGGCTGCGACGCGCTGGCAACCACCGGCGTGTTGCTACTCGTCATCAGTATAGTGCATGTGGCGGCGGTTTGTCAAGCAACCCGCAGCCCACTTTGGCATCTGTGCACCTTATGCTATAATGGGCCCAGCAGGGCAGATCGCTGCCCCGACATGAGGAGCGCATTGTTGAACAACTTCATCTTGACCCTCTTGGTCAAGGCGATCGTACTTCTGGTTGCCATCCCTTTCCATGAGTTCGCCCATGCCTGGGCCGCCGACCAGATGGGAGACCGCACAGCGCGTCGCATGGGTCGGCTGACCCTGAACCCGTTGGCCCATCTGGATCCGGTCGGTTCGCTGATGATCTTGGTGAGCGGTTTCGGCTGGGGCAAGCCCGTGCCGGTGAACCCGTATGAGATGCGCGGCCGCTCGCTGACCAGCATGGCGGTCACTGCGGTGGCTGGACCAGCCTCCAACTTGCTGTTGGCGGCGCTCCTTGCCGCACCGATTCGCCTGGGCTGGGTGACGCTGGCCATGTACCAGACC
>JAAYZY010000587.1 GCA_012514615.1 Chloroflexota bacterium
CGGCCCCCAAACGGCCGGTGGCCATGCTCACCACTCGAGACGTGCTCCAGTACATGGTGGCATCGACCGCCGAGCCCTCCTGCGGCAGCCAGACCCTGCCGCCAATGGTTGAACTCCAGTGACCTGCACGCTTCACGAAAGGAGAGACAGTCGATGGGTGTGACTGTGGAGACCCCCAAAGAGAAGTGGACCGGCAAAGTCCGACAAGTCACCCTAGGCGCCACGCCCGAAAGCGGAGGCACTCGCAAGACGACGGTTACCGTAGGCGGCGAGACTACGCTGCCGTTTCTGCATTTCGAAGGCCAGACGCCCCACCGCCCGGCGGTGGCTGTGGAGATCCAAGACCGCTATCCCGAAGGATGGGCCCCGGCCCTGCTCTCCGCCTGGGGCGATACTCTGCATAGCCCCGCCGCTTGGGCCAGCAAGGCGGAAGAGCTGGGGGCCGACCTGATCCTGCTGCGCCTGAGCGCAAACGACGCCCAGGGCAAGCCCAGCAAGGGGCCGGCGGCGGCCCAGACAGCCAAGGCGGTGCTGGAGGCAACCGGGCTGCCCCTCATCGTGCGCGGCCCTGGCCAGGCCGAGGCAGACAACGAGCTGCTGGTGGCGGTGGCCGAGGCAGCCAAGGGCGAGCGGGTGGCTCTGGGCCTGTGCGAAGACAAGAACTACCGCACCATCGTCGCCGCGGCCCTGGCCCACAAACAGCTGGTCGTCGCCACGTCCCCCATCGACGTGAACCTGGCCAAGCAGCTCAACATCCTCATCAGCGACATGCGCCTGGATCTGGAAAACGTGCTCATGGACCCCACCACCGGCGCCTTGGGCTACGGCTTGGAGTACACCTACTCGGTGATGGAGCGGCTGCGCCTCGCCGCCCTGACCGGCGACGGTATGACCCAGCAGCCCATGATCTGCTTCGTGGGCGAGGAAGCGTGGCGGCAGAAGGAGGCTCGCGCCACTGAGGATGTGCCCGCTGCCTGGGGCGACCACGCCCGGCGCGGTAGGCTTTGGGAGCTGACCACGGCCGTGGCGTTCGTAGAATCCGGGGCCGACATCGTCTCCATCCGTCACCCCGACAACGTCCAGGCCGTCAGGGCGGCCATCCAGGGGCTCATGGCCGCCATCTAGAGATGGGAGGCAGCTTCCGTCCCTGTAGCACAGCGATTGTCTAGAGGAGAGCAACCCATGGCACTGAGCGGATTGGAGATCTACAAACTGCTGCCCAAGACCAACTGCCGGGATTGTGGGTTCCCCACCTGCCTGGCGTTTGCCATGAAGCTGGCCGCGAAGCAGGTAGAGCTGGCCGCCTGCCCTCACGTCTCCGCCGAGGCCAAGGCGGCCCTGGAGGCAGCCTCTGCTCCCCCGGTGCGCCTCATCACCTTCGGAGTCGACGAGCACAAGGCCCAGGTGGGCAACGAGACGGCCCTCTTCCGTCACGAGAAAACGTTCTTCCACGAACCGGCCCTCCTGGTGTGCGTGCGGGACAACGCGGCGCCAGAGCAGGTGCAGAGCACAGCAGCCGCGGTGGCCGGCTACCAGGTGGAGCGCGTCGGCCTGCACCTCCGGTTCAACGGCCTGGCCGTCCAGAGCGCCACGGGAGACGC
>JAAYZY010000588.1 GCA_012514615.1 Chloroflexota bacterium
CCACAGGAACAGCATGTTGCCGCCGAGGTGCATCCAGCCGCCGTGCATGAACATGGAGGTGAGGGCGGTCAGGGCCAGCATGGGGTGCATCCAGCCTTCTTGGGCGAAGAAGCGAGCCGGCACCAGACCGAAGGTCATGACGAAGCGCTCCAGCTGCTGCGGGCCCAGGCTGGACTCGAAAAGGAAGACCAGCACATTGGCCGCGATGAGCAGCCAGTTCACCAGCGGAAAGTCACGCGACCGCACGTTGTCCTGTAGTGGGAACACGGCTCCCCCCCTGAGGCTACTTCTTGCGCCCCTTCTTGCTCCCCTTCTTGCCGCCGCCGCTGGCCTGAGCTGCTCCCGGCGCTCCCGCCTGAACCGGCGCCGGCGCCGAGCCGCTCTGCCCAGCGGCCAGGTCCTGCTTCATGTGGCAGTGCTTGTACTTCTTGCCGCTGCCGCACCAGCAGGGGTCGTTGCGCCCCGGGCGATCCGCAGAGGTCGCCTTGGCGGGCGCCGGCGCGGCCGACTCGCTGCCGGCGTGTACGGCGCGCATGGGACGCCGCGCCGCCGGCTGTACCACCCCCACATAGAAGACCGAGCGCGCCACGTCTTGCTGGATGGTCGCCAGCAGGTCCTCGTACATGTCGTGGGCTTCCTTCTTGTAGGCCACCAGGGGGTCCTGCTGAGCGAAGGCGCGCAGGCCAATCCCTTCCCGCAGGGCGTCTAGGTCGGTGAGGTGACGGATCCACAGCGTGTCCACCGTGCGCAGCAGCACCGTGCGGTCCCGCTGCACCGCCATCTCGTCCGCAAATGCCTGCTGCACGTCGGCGCGGGCCTGCCGCTCCAAGGCCAGCAGCGAGCGCTTCTCCAGGTCGACCGTGGCTTCGGGGCCCAGACGGCGCCACACCGCATGGTACAGGGCCTGCTCCATGGGCGCGCGGCTGGTCTTCATGTCGGCCAGCGAGCGGCCTTCCTGGGCCAAGGTGCGCAGCATATCCTGCCCCAAGCGGGCCGCGCTCTCGTCGTAGGCCTGCTCGGCCAGGCGGGGCAGGTCGTCCGCCACCTCCGGGGCCTTCATCCCGGCCCAGCCGGTAGCGGCGTCGGCCGGCAGGTTGGGCAGCAGGGCCCGCGCCGCCTGGGCTAGGCCCTGCAAGTCCCAGTCCTCGCGATCGGGTTCGGCCAGGTGCAGGCCAGCCAGCGTCTCCAGCTCCCCGTACACCATGCCCATGACGGTGGAACGCAGGTTGGGCTCTTCCAGGATCTGCCGCCGTTGGGCGTAGATGACCTCGCGCTGCTTGTTGACCACATCGTCGTATTCCAGCACGTGCTTGCGGATGTCGAAGTTGTAGCCCTCCATCTTGATCTGGGCCTGCTCGATGGAGCGGGTGATGAGGGGATGCTCGATGGGCATATCCTCTTCCACCCAGATCTTCTCCATCAGGCTGGTGGCTCCGCCCATGCGGCGCATCAGGTCGTCTTCCAAGGAGACGTAGAAGCGAGACGACCCCGGGTCGCCCTGGCGGCCGGCGCGGCCGCGCAACTGGTTGTCGATGCGTCGCGCTTCGTGGCGCTCGGTGCCCAAGACATGCAGCCCGCCCAACGCTAGCACCTTCTGCCGGTCGTCCTCGCAGACTGCCCGGGCGTCAGCCAGCGCCTTCTGCCACTCGTCCGCCGTCACCTCGGTGAGGTCCACGCCTTGACGGCGCAGGGTCTCTCGGGCCAGGCCGTCGGCGTTGCCGCCCAGCAGAATGTCCACACCGCGGCCGGCCATGTTGGTGGCGATGGTCACCGCCCCCGAGCGTCCAGCCTGGGCGATGATGGTGGCCTCCTTCTCATGCTGTTTGGCGTTCAGCACGGCGTGGGGCACGCCCCGGCGCTTCAGCATCCCCGAGAGCTTCTCCGACTTCTCGATGGAAATGGTGCCCACCAGCACCGGCTGCCC
>JAAYZY010000589.1 GCA_012514615.1 Chloroflexota bacterium
CGGGGCGTTCACCCTCGGCGACAAGCAGTTCTGGAAGACCGATGACCTGACTATCCATGCCACCGTGCCCATGCCGATCCCGCTGATTACCCATTCGATCACTTCTCTGGTCACCCAGTTGGAGAACATCTCCCGCTCCTACCCGGTGCGCGATGGGTGGGGCATCCTGGGCAGCGACCGTGGCGTGCAGGCCAAGCTGGCGCTTACTCAGATCTGCGATGGCACGACTTCCCTCTGGTACTGTAAGAAGGATACGGACTCGGGGCCGCAGACCGGCTTCGAGTGGGACCTGATCCAGGACAAGTACAGTGGGCAGGCTGTAGCTCAAACGTACCGAAGCGGCCCCAGCGACGAGGAGAACGCCACCGACGATGGCAGCACACTCTCCTGGAAGGTCAGCTCCCTTGGGGCCAACGCCTACGGTGGCTACCGCTTTGTCACTATGCGGATCGGCCCCGGTCTTGCCGTAGGCGCCAACATCGTCAACCAGGTCACGCTAGATAGCGCTGACCAGACGGGAAGCCCCGACGCCAGTACAACCGTGACCATCACCATCGGCACGCTGGCTACCTGCCCCTTGTATGACGCTGCCGCTGCCAGCGACGCAGCCCTCGAGACGGCGGCCTCCCCGTTGGAGGCAGGGCTGGCTTCCGAGGCCGCGGCCCCCAGCCTGAGCGTGAGCGCATCCTGCCGCCTTCTCGTCGATGCCGACCTCAGCGGGACGCCCACCAGCGGCGATATCGTTGTGTTCCACGGCCACATGGGCAACAACGGGGCCAGCGCGGCCACGAACTGCACGCTGACGCTGGACTACGACCAGACGCGCATTCGCTCCATGACCAAGGGGGGACTCCTCCTCTACAACTCGGCTGGACAGGTGCTCACGACTACCGTGCCAGGAGTCTGGCTGGACTTCGGGGGGTGGGAGAACAACATCTTCGAAGCGCCCCTGGATGACAACTACAATGGCCTCATTGACGCCTCAGAACTGCCCCCCTACGTGGTGGAGTTCTTCGATGTGAACCCGACCACTGGCCAGGAGACGCGCAGCACCACCCTGGCCAACCTGAGCCGCGGCGAGGTGATTCGCTCCTTCGTAGACAAGACGCCCTACAACGGCCACTACGACAGCGGCGAAACGCGGGCGTCCTTCCTCACCCGGGGGATGGAAGGGGGGAGGTTGCTGAAAGGCGCCATTCCCCAACGCCTCATGGCGCAGTACAACCAAAGTGCCACCACCGACGCGGTGCACTCCGGCCTGTGGATCTGGCCCACCATGAACCCCTTCCACGGACCAGGTCAGGGGTGGGGCACCTCCATGTGGGTGGAAATCGCTCCCAGCCGACCGTCGGGCGCTATTCAGCAGCCCTCCGACGCGGTGCTCCACGAGTTCGGGCACTCCAACTACCAGGTGGATACGAAGTCGCCCAACGTGAGCCCATCTGGCCATACGGTCAACCAGAAAGTGTCCGGCGAGACCGTGGCGTACGACATCCTCAACCGCCAGGCGTTCGCAGGCAGCAATCTGCCTACCATCATGTGGTATGCCACCCAGGGGGAGGCGAACGACACCTTCTTCGAAGGATACGAGTACGGCGACCTCGCCAAACGCCAGAACGCCCGGTTCACCTCTACAGCCCAGGAAAGCGACTACGAGGGAGAGGTCTTGGTGGTCCATGGGACCCTCTTCGCGGACGGCCGGGGGGTCATCGCCGACGCCTACCCTGCCACTGGCATGAGGGAGACCGCGGCCCAGAACCCAAGCGAGTTCGCCTTGGCCCTCTGGAGCGCGGGCGCCGAACCGCTGCTCTGGTGGCCCCTGGAGGTGTCGCCTCTGGCCCGGGCGGAGCGCGGAGCGCCCGCGGAGGCCGGGGCTCTCTCGGAGATCTCCCCCCAGGAGATGGTCTTCTTCTCCACCGTCTGCCCCCTGCCGCCGGAGACGCAGCGAGTGGCGCTCATGCGTGGCGACGAGATGCTGGCCACCCTGGGGCGCAGCGCCAACGCGCCGCAGGTGCGTGTCGTAACCCCCAACGGCGGGGAACGCTTCCGGTCTGAGGGGCAATTGCATGTGGCCTGGGAGGCCAGCGACCCTGACCGCGACCGCCTCACCTTCAGCATCCTCTACTCCCCCGACGGCGGCGCGACTTGGGATGTCCTGGCCAGCGGAATGTCGGGCCGCGAGTTGACCCACCCCCTGGTCGCCTTGGCCGGGGCCAGCAACGCGCTCATCGAAGTGCGGGTCAGCGACGGCTTTCGTCAGGCCAGCGACCTCTCCGATGGCGTCTTTGCCGTGGGCCGCAAGCCGCCCCTGGGCGCGGCCATCCTCCAG
>JAAYZY010000590.1 GCA_012514615.1 Chloroflexota bacterium
GCGCAGCCAACGCCCCCGCACCAGCGGCCAGACGACG
This sequence comes from Chloroflexota bacterium, assembly GCA_012514615.1. The sequence goes on from JAAYZY010000590.1 coordinate 38, forward strand.
CGGTGCAGGAACTGACCGCGGCCCTTGTTGGCCCCCACCTTGTGCCAGAGCGCCCCCCAGAGCCGGCCGCCCATGAAGTTGACCAGGCGGTTGTAGATCGGCCCGAACTGGGGGAAGGGCGGCGGCAGCTCCATCAGGCCGTCCAGGATCTTGACGGCGAAGCGGTCACCGTAGAGCTCTTCCACCGCCGCCTGGATGGCTTGGGCCACGCTGCGGTGGCCGCCGCCGGCCGAGGCCATCAAGATCAGAATGCGCGGGCGGCCGGGTGGGCCGGGCCAGCCCGGCGTGGCCGGGGCGGCCGCGCGCTGCTGCCGCCGCCAGCGGTGGGTGAGGACGAGGCTGGCCGCCCAGACGGCGACCACCGCCCCGGCCAGCACATAGACCACCCGGGGGATGCCGATGAGGTCGGCCAGGCCGCCCATGGTTAGCAGGGGAGGGATGACCACCAGGTTGGCCAGGAAGAACTGCACCGCGTAGATCCGGCCGCGGATCTCGGCGGTGGAGCGCTCTTGCAGTGAGGTCTGGGCTACGATGTTGACCAGGGCCATGAAGAAGCCCAGCACCAGAGCCAGGCCCATGAGCACCGAGGTGACCGACACCGAGAGCTCGGGGTACATGGCGAAGAGGGGCTGCATCTCCCGCAGGTGGCCGCGGCTTACCCAGCCCAGCGCGGCCAGCCCCAGGGCTGTGGCGCCCAGGCCCACGTTGGTCACCGTCTCCCGAGGCAGGCGGTGGGCATAGCGGCCGGCCACCACGGTGGCCAGCAGCATGCCGATGCCCGCCGGCGAGAAGATGTAGATGGCGTCTTCGGCGTTCATCCCCAGCACGCGGGCGGCGAAGCCAGGGGCCAGCATGGCCATGATGGTGATCACCGTGGCGATGAGGGTCAGGTGGCTCATGGGCAGGTAGATGCCCGGATGGGAGGCCAGGAAGCGCCAGCCTTCTTGCAGCTCCGCCCAGGCCTTGCGGTAGGCCGAGCCGGGCTCGCTGCGGCGACGGGGCGGCGTGTCTTTGGGTAGGCCGCTCACCAGCAGCGCCGCCGCCAGGTAGAAGAGGGCGATGGCCGTGAACGAGCCCTTCTCCCCCAGCAGCTTGACGCCCAGGGGGGCCAAGATCATCAGGCCGCCGATCTGGGCGATGGTCAGCGTCAGGTTGAACAGGGCATTGGCCGCCAACAGCCGCTCCCGCCCCACCAGCAGGGGGATCATGGCCCCTTCGGCCGGACAGAAGAACTGGCCGATGCTGGACGAGACGAAGGTGATCACGTAGATGGCCATGAGCAGCGCCCAGCCATCCAAGACGGAGAGGAAGAAGACGTAGCTGCCCACCGTGAGGACCCGCAGGGCGTTGGAGCCCACCAGGATCCACTTCTTGGGGATGCGGTCCACCACCACGCCAGCCACCGCGCTGAAGAAGATGCCCGGCAGGCTGAAGGCCAAGATCATCAGGCTCATGTGGGTGCTGGAGCCGGTGAGGCGCTCGATGAGCACCATCTGCACGAAGTGGATGCCGTTCTGGGCGGCCTGGGAGAGACCCTGGGCCATCCAGAGCCGCAGGAAGTGGCGGTTGCCCAAGACGGCGGCGAAGCCGCGTTGGGTGGCGGCCTGGGGCTCGTCAGCGGCCATGGTCGTGTTCCCCTGGGGGGGCGGCTTCGTCACCGCCGTGGGATA
>JAAYZY010000591.1 GCA_012514615.1 Chloroflexota bacterium
AGACCAGCGAGAAGCCCTTCTTGGCCACATCCACCACGGCATCGCGGGCATTGCCCACCGCTTGGCCAGCTTCCTCCGGGCGCACCAACACGTCGTCCAAGGCAGACGAGGGGTGCAAGCGGCGCTTCAGCAGCACGATGCGGTAGAGCGCCGCGTCCACCCGCTTGCGAAAGTCGGCGTCAGCGCGGTAACGCTCTTGGAAGAAAGTGATGGCTAGGACCATGTTTTCCATCTGGTCGGCCCACGAATCGCCAAGGGCAAATTGCGAGAGGAGCAGCAGGTCGTTGCCAGCCAGGAACGCCTCGTAGGCGATGCGGCGCTGGGGGAATGTCGCCTCTTGGGGGTCGTAGTAGCGACGCACCGCCCGCACCCCCAAGGCGTCGCTTACCAGAAGACCGCCGTGGCTCCGCCACGGCGAGAACTCCGGCAGGTCCATCAGCGATTGCAGTTCCGAGGCGAAGCTAATGGGCGGCGTGAGCTGGCGGATGTTGCCTTGCAGTCCGCGGTAGCGGATGTGCGACGACATAAGGCCGTCGCTAATGGTGTCAGCATCCACGCTGGAGAGGCGGGTGGAGGCGAAGAATGGCACCAGCTCGATCTGGTAGAGCTGCTGGAGCGACTTCTGCACAGTGGCCGCTTCTTCGTCGGCTCGGCGATCGCTTTCGCCATGGCCGGGGAAGTGTTTAGCAATGGCAGCCACGCGCCCCTGGCTGCCCTCATGCACGCCTTGGAGGTAGGCGCTGCCCATCCGCCCCACCCAGAACGGGTCGCCGCCAAAGGTGCGCGTGCCCAGGTCGCCACCGCTCAGGGGATGGGGATTGCTGAGCACATCCAGGCTGGGCCCGAGAAGCATGTTGATGCCCAGAGCCCGCAACTCCTGCCCGGTGATGGCGCCCATGCTGTAGGCTTCGCCCGGGTCCCAGGTGGCCCCGATGGCCATGGCGCTGGGCAGCGGCGTCAACCCGTTGGTGATGCGGGTATAGGGCCAACCATCGCCTTCGTGGTCGATGGCCACGAACAGCGGCAGGCGCACCGGGGCGCTGGGCAGCACCATGGTCTCAGTGACCACAGGCGCGGCCGTCAACGCCAGGGTCTGCAGTTGGTTGGCCAGAGAGGCCACGGCGCTGGGGGTGTCATCCTGGTTGGCGAAGTTCCTGTTGCTGGACAGCAGCACCACCCCGCCCACGTGGTAGTCCTGGATCAGCCTGGCGATGTCCGACTCTGGGTCCACGGCCGAGCCCACGAAGGTGACCAGGAAGAGCTGGCCAACCTTCTCCTCCACCGACATGCGGGAGATCAGGTCAACGATCTTGGGGTCGCGCAGAGGGGCAGCCGTCTGGGCGGCAACCGGCAAGGCCAGCAAAGGCAACAACAGGCAGGCCAGCGCCACCCCGCAGACCCAGCGATGCACTTCCCACCTTCTCGTCGTGCGCCTCAACAGCTTCCTTCCCCCGCCACAACGTGGCCTAGCCCATCGGCCCAGTGTCTAATGATACTATAGCGGCGCACACCGGTCAAGCGCGCTCCCTCCCCCCTTCCGTGGCGCCCAGCCCGGCTCAGCCGCTGCCCACTTCGCCGGTGCACGCCAAACGCTCCTCTTCGCGCCGCCCCCCCAGCGCCAGCAAAGCCATTGACACCACAGAACTTTTGTGCTATACTGAGGGCAGAACACTGGGGGAGGCGGACCATGGACACACGCCAGAAGCTAGCCCTGCTGGGCGACGCCGCTCAGGGCGATGTTCTGGGGGATGGCGAGCAGGCGGCCCACCGTGGCCGCAGCTCGGAGCTGGTGCACTGCGTCGGCAGCGCCCTGCTGCCCAATGGCCGCCGGGTCAAGCTGCTCAAGGTGCTCCTCTCCAACGTCTGCCAGAACGACTGCGCCTACTGCGCGGTGCGCGCCGGGCGCGACGTGCCGCGGGCCGCCTTCACCCCCGATGAGATGGCCCGCGGCTTCCACCAGATGCAGAGCGCCGGCCTGGTGGAAGGGCTGTTCCTCAGTTCCGGCGTGGGGATGAACCCGGTGCGGGAGATGGACCGCCTCATCGCCGCCGCAGAGATCACCCGCCGGCGCTACGGGTTCCGGGGCTACGTGCACCTCAAGATCCTGCCTGGCGCGCTGCCCGACCAGGTGGAACGCGCCGCCCAGCTCGCCGACCGCATCTCCGCCAACCTGGAGGCGCCCAACCCCCAGCGCCTGGCCCGCCTGAGCAGCGCCAAGCAGTTCCGGGGCCAACTGCTAGCCTCCCTGCAGACCGCCAGCCGGCTCATCCGGGCGGGCCTGCGCCGCCCGTCGCCGCCGAGCATCACCACGCAGTATGTGGTCGGCGCGTCCGACGAGAGCGACCGGGAGATTCTGGCCACCAGCTCCTACCTCTACAGCAAGCTGGGGCTGGCCCGCGCCTACTACAGCGGCTTCCGGCCCATCGTCAACACCCCGCTGGAAGACCACCCCGGCACCCCCCTGGCGCGGGAGCACCGCCTCTATCAGGCCGACTTCCTGCTGCGGCAGTACGGCTTCGGCTTTGACGAGCTGGTCTTCGCCGATGAGGGAAACCTGCCTAGCGACCGCGACCCCAAACAGGCCTGGGCCGAAGCGCACCCGGAGCATTTCCCAGTGGAGGTCAACTTAGCCCCCCGGGCCGCCCTGCTGCGGGTGCCCGGGATCGGCCCCAAGGCGGCCCAGCGCATCCTGGCCGGGCGGGGCCAGGGCAAGATCAGAGATCTGGCCCACCTGCGAGCTTTGGGGATCGACCCCCGCCGCGCCGGGCCCTGGGTGCTGTTGGATGGCCGTCGACCGCCGCTGCAACTCTGTCTGTGGCCGGATGGCCCGGCCGGCGGAGGCGAGCCTGCGCCGGCCGGCCTCTTTGGGCCGGCGTTTCGTTTGCTTCCTGCCCTGGTCTGGCGCCGGCAGGGCGCTGCTCCCCGCCCTTGACATCTTCACCGGCGCGGGTATAATCCTGGCATCCCTGCTCGCTGACGCCCGAAGGAGGCGGCCCGTGCACATCGAGACCATCCCCGTCGGCCCCCTGCAAGCCAACTGCTACCTGGTGCAGCCCACCGGCAAGAGCCGTGCTTGGGTCATTGACCCAGGCGGCGACGCTGCCCTTCTGCTGCGCACGCTGAAGAAGATGGGCGCCGACGTGGAAGCGATCCTCTGTACCCACGGCCATTGGGACCACGTGGCCGCCGCCCCAGAGCTGAGCCAGGCCACCGGCGCGGGGGTCGCCCTACACCGAGACGAGCTCTCGCTCTTCAAGGCTGGCGGGGGCGCGTCGTGGTTCGGCCTGCCCACAAGCCAGTATCCGGACCCGCAGACGCTGCTGGCCGAAGGGGATAGCCTCACCCTGGGCGAGGTGACGTTCACCGTATGGCATACGCCGGGCCATTCACCCGGCAGCGTCTGCTTCTACAGCGCAGCCCAGGGGGTCCTGTTCAACGGGGACCTGCTGTTCCAGGAAGGGATCGGGCGGTCGGACCTGCCGGGCGGGTCACCCCAGTTGCTCAAAGCTAGCCTGCAGCGGGTCCTCACCCTGCCAGACGCGACGCGGGTCTTCTCGGGCCACGGCTCTGAGACCACCATCGGGCACGAGCGGCAGCACAATCCGTGGCTGGCCGATGGCTTCTGGTGGTGAGGGTTACGGGGCGGCCGGCTCCAGCGACTTGAGGAAACGCTCCAGCGCCCCTTGCCCCGCCTCTCCCGTGGCAAAGCGCACCCACTCATCGGCCCTGGGCGACCCGCTGGCCGGCAGCACAAGGTAGCACAGGCCCGGCAGCGGGTATCTCCCATCCCGCACCGTCTGTAAGGTGGGCAGCACTTCATCCAGGGCGATGGCCCGGACGCCCGGGGCGGCCTGGCTGAGGGAAGCATAGCCCACTGCCCCGCGGTGCTCGGCCACGAACTCCACCACCGCCCGGCCGCTGGGCATCACCACCGCCGCCGGAGTGACCCGACGGCCGGCCATGACCTGAGCTTCGAAGTCCAGCCGAGCGCCTGCTCCGTCTTCGCGGCTCACCACCATGATCTCCTCAGGGTCCTCCGTCAGCTCCAGCCATGTCTCCATGCGGCCCGAGAAGACATCCCGCAGCTGCCCCAGGGTCAGGCCTTCCACCGGGCTCTCCAGATTCACCAGCACCACCAAGGCATCGTGGGCAAATGGCGTCCAACGCCAAGCTGCCGCGGGGGTCAGCGGCGACGCTTGGTCGTCTCTTGGCTTCCAGCAAGTGGCCACCAGGTCAGCCCGCCCGGCCTTCAGATCCTCCAGGGCCAGCGCGGCGTTGCTCTCCCGCACCTCCAACGGCGCTGCCGCCCCAGACGATGCCCAAGCCTGGCGCAGGTGCTCGCACAGGGGATAGGCCGATGCATCCGCCTGCAGGCGCAGAGGCGTCACAGGGGTGGGATCGGCGGCTGGCGGAGGAGCGCAGGCGCCAAGCAGCAGAACCGCCGCCAGCATCACAGCCAGGGTGCGCGCCACCACAGCCCCCTCACAGCCCCAGAGCCATGGCCGCCAGCACCCCTAGGCCTACCACCCAGCAGTACACAGCAAAGGGAAACAGCGAGCCCCGCTGCAGGTAGCGCAGCAGGAAGCGCACCACCACGTAGCCGCTGCACGCCGCAGCCACGAACCCCACGGCCATGGCTGGCAGCCCGGCGGCCAGATCGGCGCCGGCGGGCGCCGAAAGGAGCTGAAGCACCCCGGCCCCCAGGATGATGGGGATGGAGAGCAAGAAGCTGAAGCGGGCCGCCTGCCCCCGGCGCAGGCCCAGCCCCATCCCTGCCGAAATGGTCGCCCCCGAGCGCGAGATGCCTGGGGCAATGGCCGCCGCCTGCGCCAGGCCGATGAGCAGTACCTGGGGGGCCTTCAAGTGCCCCATGCCCTGGTCGCCTTCACCGCGCCGCTCTGCCAGGGCCAGGATCAGCCCAGTCACCAGCAGCAACGCCGCCACCGCCCCCGGCGACGAGAAGAGGCCCTCAAAGAAATCCTCAAAGAGGGCCCCAAGCACTGCCCCGGGGATGGAGCCCAGAATCAGGAACCACCCCAACCTCGCTTTCGGCGAGCTCCAGTCCCGCGCCCACACTGCCTTCAGCCAGCCCGTGGCGATCTCCCAGAGGTCCCGCCAGAAGATGACCAGGAGCGCCGAGAGGGTTCCCCAATGCACCATGGTGTCGAAGAGCATTCCCAGTGGCTCCCAGCCCAGCAGCCACGGCGCCAGCACCAAGTGCCCCGACGAACTGACGGGGATGAACTCCGTTGCCCCCTGCAGCACGCCCAGGACCACTGCCTGCAGCATTGTCAACCACGTAGAATCGGCAGTCATGACCTTCTCCCTCCTCTATGTCTCGCGACGGAGCCGAGCGCGGCGGTTCTCCAGGCGCGCCTCGGACGATGTGGTGCGGTAGCCAGCCAGGAACTCGTCCCTGAAGGCGGCGAACCGGCCTTCCGCAATGGCCTGGCGAATCTCCCGCATCAACGCCATCATAAAGTGGATGTTGTGAATGGTAGCCAGGCGCAAGCCCAACACCTCGCCAGCGCGCATCAGGTGCCGCAGGTAGGCCCGAGAGAACTCCTGGCAGAGCATGCAGGTGCAGCCTTCTTCGATGGGGCCGGGGTCCTCGGCGTAGCGAGCGTTGCGGATGTTGAGCCGGCCCTGGCGAGTCAGCAGCGCCCCGTTGCGCGCTGTGCGGGTCGGCAAGACGCAGTCGAACATGTCCACCCCTCGGCTCACCGCCTCCAGGATGTCTTCCGGCGCCCCCACGCCCATCAGGTAGCGAGGCCGGTCGCTGGGCAGGTGCGGCAGCGCCGCCTCCAGCGCCGGCCAGGTCTGCTCCTTGGGTTCGCCGACGCTCAGCCCGCCGATGGCATAGCCCGGGAAGCCTAGCCCGGCCAGGAAGCGCGCGCTCTCGGCCCGCAGGTCGGCCCACACGCCCCCCTGCACAATGCCGAAGAGGGCCTGGTCGGGGCGTTGGTGCGCCTGCTGACAGCGCACAGCCCAGGCGTGGGTGCGCTCCATGGCCCGGCGGTTGTAGGCACGGTCGCCCGGGTCGGGGCATTCATCCAGGCACATGGCGATGTCCGACCCCAGCAGCTCCTGGAGATGGGTGGCCTTCTCCGGCGTGAAGAGGTGTTCGGAGCCGTCGATGTGGGAGCGGAAGACCGCCCCTTCGTCGGTCATCTTGCGGAACTGGGCCAGGCTGTAGATCTGGAAGCCGCCGCT
>JAAYZY010000592.1 GCA_012514615.1 Chloroflexota bacterium
CAGGATAGCCGCGACGCCCTGCCGGCCCAAGCCTGGCACGAGCTGCGGGGCATCGCCGAAGGCGCGGGGATCTCCCTGGAGGCGGCTCTGCTGCTGAACCTGTGGGAGCCGCCGTCCGACGCTGCCGCAGCCTCCGAGAGCCTGGCGTTCGCCTTTGCCGAACACCCCAGCGGCCGAGCCGCGCTGGGGGTGCGCGGTCAGACGCTGTGCAGCGACCCGCTGGTCTTCAAGGCGGTGTCTACAGCAGAGGGAGGCAGCTACGGGCTGTTGGGCCGGCCCGGCGACCTAGGCGGTTGGATCGGCCTGAACAAGGCCGGGGTTGCCCTGGCCAGCCTCCCTGCCGCCAGCGCAGACCAGCGCCTGGGGGGGCTGCCCAGCACGACCTTGCTGGGGCTGGCGCTGCAGGCCTCCACCACCGCCGAGGGCGCGGCTCGCTGGTTGGCCCAAGCCCGCCGCAGCGGCGGTGGCGGGGCGCTGCTGGTCGAAGGGAGCAGCGGGCAGGCAGCCTTGCTGGAGTGGACGGCGCACCGCCACACCCTCCACTCAGCGAGCGGCAGTGTGTGGTCTTGGAGCGGAACGCTCCAGGACCCGTGGCTGCGGGAGTTGGGCGGCAACGCGCCGCCGAGCGGCGCGGCCGGAAGCTGGCTGCAGGCCAACGCCGGCTGGCTGAGCCGAGAGAAGGCCCTGGCCTGGCTGGCGGAGGAAGCGCGGGAAGATGGCTGCCCGGCGGCGCTGCTGCTGCCCGACGCCGCTCAGTGGTGGTTCTCGTGCCCAGGGTGTGGCGACGCGGCAGCCCTGGTGCACCTGAACCTGGACGAGGTCCTCAGCCGGGGGCGCTGAGTCGGGTTCAGTCCACAGGCTGGCCCAGCATGGACCAGGGCCCGGCCCACTCCACGCGCACGGCAACCCGGTCGCCATACCGCGGTCGGTCGTCGGGGAAGAAGACCAGCTTGTTGGTCACCGTGCGGCCCCACCAGCGGCCCTTGCGCCGCCCCTCCACCAAGACCTCCACCGTCTGGCCCAGCAGCGCTTGGTTGATCTCCCCCACCACCCGCTCTTGAATCTCTTCCACCGCCTGGCGGCGTCGCTCCTTCTCCTCCGGCGGCACATCGTCTGGCAGGCGGAAGGCGGCTGTGCCGGGCCGAGGTGAGTAGGCCGCCACGTGCACGGCGTCGAAGCGCAGCTCCTCCAGCAGCGCCGCGGTCTCGGCGAACTGCTCGGCGGTCTCCCCGGGGAAGCCCACGATGACATCGGTGGCGATGGAAGCGCCCGGCACGCGCTGGCGGATGCGCTGCGCCAGGCGGCGGTAGTCGGCCACCCGGTAGCGCCGCACCATGCGTCGCAGCACCGCATCGGAACCCGACTGCACTGGCAGCTCGAAGTGCGGGCAGACCTTGGGCAAGGCAGCCACGGCCTCGATCAGCTCATCCTCCAGGTCAGCCGGGTGAGAGGTGAGGAAGCGGATGCGCCACAGGCCCTCCAGGGGGTGGATGGCCCGCAGCAGCGCGTGAAGGCTCGCCGCATCGGTGCGGTCCTGCCCGTAGGCATCCACGTTCTGCCCCAGCAGGGTGATCTCCCGCACACCCTGCCCCACCAGCGCGGCTGCCTCCGCGGCAATCTCAGTCATGGGGCGGCTCTGCAGCGCGCCGCGGCGCAGCCGCACGATGCAGTAGGTGCACAGGTGATCACAGCCCAGGGCGATGGGCACAGCGGTGGCCACCGGCGCCTGGAGGAGCGTCGTGGGCGTTTCGCCTTGCCGCGGGGCCA
>JAAYZY010000593.1 GCA_012514615.1 Chloroflexota bacterium
GGACTACCACGACGGCGGCCCTCGCTACAACACCAGTTACATCCAAGGGGTGGGCATCGGCACGCTGGCCGACGCTCTGGCCGCGGTGAAGTGGCACGTCTTCGACCAGGGGACGGTTTCCATGGAGGAGCTGCTGGCCGCGCTGCACGCCGACTTCCAGGGTCACGAGCGGTTGTGGCAGGCCCTGTGGAACCGCACCCCCAAGTACGGCAACGACGACGAGTACGCAGACAGGCTGATGGCCGAGGCGTTCGAGGCGCTCTGGCGCACCGTAGATGGCCGACCCAACACCAAGGGCGGCGCCTACCACATCAACATGCTGCCTACCACCGTGCACGTCTACTTCGGGGCGGTGACCGGCGCTACGCCGGACGGCCGCCGGGCCGGCCGCCCGCTGTCGGAGGGGATCTCGCCGGTGCAAGGGGCCGACCGCCACGGGCCCACCGCCGTGCTGCAGTCGGCCGCCAGGATGGACCACCTGCGCACCGGCGGCACGCTGCTCAACCAGAAGTTCACCCCCAGCGTGCTGGCTGACGACGATGGCCTGACCAAGCTGGCCCAACTGGTGCGCACCTACTTCCGCTTGGATGGCCATCACATTCAGTTCAATGTGGTGGATGCGGAGACCTTGCGCGCCGCCCAGGCCAACCCTCAGGAGCACCGCGACCTCATCGTGCGGGTGGCCGGCTACAGCGACTACTTCTGCGACCTGGGCCAGGCCCTGCAAGACGAGATCATCGCCCGCACAGAGCACCAGTCGTTCTAGCAAAGCTGCCCCCTGGCCAGCCACAGGGGGGCAGCTCCTCTAGGCGTTGGCGTAGCCCCTCTGCGGCGCCAGGTGCTCCTTGGCCGTCTTCTCCAGGATGAGGAAGCCCACGGCGGCTGCCAACCCGATGGCGCACACCGTGGGCCACACGTATTGGATGCCGAAAGCGTCCACGATGAACCCGCCAAGGGCCGGACCGATGCCCATCCCCGTGTTCCAGGTGATGTTAAGCAGGCCCATGTAGCGCCCCCGTAGGGCCGGCGGGGCCACGTCGGCCGTGATGACGTTGGAGATGGGCATGTTGATGGTCTCGCCCAGCGTCATGATGAACATGCTGCCGATGAACCAGGGCAGCCCTTGCCCCACAACCACCGAGCCAACGCCCACGGCGTAGAGGGCCATACCCAGGGCCATCATCTTGAGGCGCGGCTTGCCCTCGGTCCAGCGGCTGATGGCGTACTGCAAGGTGATCACCGTGGCGGCGTTGGTGGTCATCACCCAGCCGAAGTCCGACTCCGTCAGGCCCAGCCATCCCTTCATGTACACGGGCAAAATGGTGGACATCTGGGAGAAATGGATGCCCAGGGGCACCAAGAGCAGACAGAAGGCCATGAACGGCAGGTTGGTGAACGCGTGGCCGAACCCCTGGGCTTGGCCCTGCACCTTGGCAGCCGGGGCTTGGGGCTTCGTCTCAGGGGTGCCTAGGAAGACGATGGCGGCGTAGACAAGGTTGGCCACGGAGCAGAGCAGGAAGAGGGCCAGGTACGACTGCTCGGCCAAGAAGCCGCCCAGCGCCGGCCCGATGGTGAAGCCAGTGTTGCTGGCGATGCGGAACAGGCCATAGGCGCCAGCGCGGCGCTCAGGCTCCACCAGGTCGGCCACCATGGCCTGCGCGGCTGGTCGGTAGAGCGTCCCCATGAGGCCGCTGAGCACCGCCAACAGGAAGAACTCCGGCAGCGACCGACCGAAGGCGAAGCCGGCGTTGGTCAGCCCCAGCGCCACCAGCCCGAAGATCATCATGGTGCGGCGGCCCAGGCGGTCGGTTAGCCCCCCGCCGATCAGTTGGCCAGGCAAGGCGGCCACCGATTTCACGCCCAGGATGAGCCCCACCGTTCCCAGAGGGATCCCCATCTCTGTGTGGAGGTA
>JAAYZY010000594.1 GCA_012514615.1 Chloroflexota bacterium
GCCGATGACCCAGTTGAACTCCCGCGGCTTCTTGTAGCCGCCGGTGTAGAAGACGCGGCAGAAGTGCAGGAGCACCGTCAGGACCATCAGCTCCGCCCCCCAGCGATGCAGGTTCCGCAGCAACCCGCCGAAGGGGATCTGGGACTGAATGCGCATGATGTCGTCGTACGCCCGGCTGGTGGAAGGGACGTAGGCCAGCATCAGGATGGCGCCGGTGATGCCCAGAACCAGGTACAGGAAGAAGCTCAGGCCGCCCAGCCCAAAGGTGTAGTTGATGCGCAGGCCGTGCTTGCGCACCCGCACCGGATGCAGATGCAGGAAAACGTTGCTGGTGACCGTCAGCGAGCGGTCAAGATCGTTGTTCGGCACGCCGTGGCGAAAGAACGATCGCCACAACGCCGACTGGGTGATCGCCTCCCACCAGCGCCGCTTCTGCTTGGGAAAGACAAAGTCCGACAAGCCAACCTCCTCACCCACAGGTCTGCTTACTCTTCCGATGGATCAGCCGAGGGCTCCGCAGCCTCAGCCGCCAGCTCCTCCTCGAAGACCAGCGTCTCCTCGAAACGGAACGCTTCCATGGTGATCGCCTTGGTGGGGCAGCGACGCTCGCACAGGCCACAGCGGATGCAGCGGGTCTCGTCCTTGACCATCGCCGTGCCCCGCTGCAGCACGTTCTTGGGAGCCCAACCCCGCCAGAACGCCTCCAGCGGCGCCCCGTACCTCGTCTCCACTGCGGCCTGCAACTCGGCGTTGCCAGCGATGCGGTCGAGCCGCACCATCTTCAAGCACTGCTCCGGGCAGACGTCCACGCAGCCGCCGCAGAGGATGCAGCGGTCGCTGTGGAACACCGTCTGCACGTGGCAGCGCAGGCAGCGGTCGGACTGCCGCTGCGCCCCCCAACGGTCGTAGGCATCCTCCACCTCAGCGCTGGCCGTGCGCCGCTCTTTGGGCAGCAGGGGCGGCGCTTCTCGCCGCAACCCCTGGTAGCCGTCCGCCATGCGGTGCCCGGCCACCACGTGGAAGGCTCCGCCGGTGCGCACCGTTGGCTTGGGCCGGCCCTGCAAGAAGGCGTCGATGGCCCGCGCCGCCCGCAACCCGTCGGCCACCGCCTGGATGGCGATGAGCGGTCCCACAGCCACAGCATCGCCGCCGGCGAAGATCGCCGGAGCGCCCGTCTCCATAGTGCCGCAGTCCGTTACCCTGATGGCGCCGCCGCGGGTGGCCTGCAACCCCTCCACCCCAGCCATGAAGCCCAGGTCAGCAGCCTGGCCGATGGCCACGATGACCCGGTCAGCTTCCATGCGGAACTCGCTGCCGGGGATCGGTTCCGGGCGTCGCCGGCCGCTTTCGTCTGGCGCGCCCAGGCGCATGCGGATGCACTCCACCTCCCCCAGCGTCTCGCCGCCCTCCACCGGCAGCAGGCGCACCGGGTTGGTCAGATACTGGAAGCGCACGCCCTCGTGCATGGCCTCGGCGATCTCCTCCGGGGCCGCGGGCATCTCGGCCCGCGTCCGCCGGTAGACCACCGTCACCGTGCAGCCAGGCGGCCCCAAGCGCAAGGCCAGCCGCGCCGCGTCCATGGCCGCGTTGCCGCCGCCCACCACCACGATCCGCCGCCCGAGGTTGGCCGGCTGGCCGCTGTTGGCCCGTCGCAAGAAGTCCACGGCCTGTTCCACGCCAGGCAGTTCCTCGCCCGGCACTCGCAGGTCTCGCCCCGTCTGCGCGCCTACAGCCAGGAACGTGACCCCGAACCCCTGGGAGCGCAGATCCGGCAAGGTGAGGTCGCTGCCCAAGCGGGTCTCGGTGTGCAGCGTCACGCCCAGGTCCAAGATGAACTGGATCTCTGCATCCAGCAAGTCCCGCGGTAGACGGTAGGCCGGGATGCCGTAGCGCAGCATCCCGCCGGCCTTCTCCGAAGCCTCGAAGACATGCACTTGGTGCCCCAAGAGCGCTAGGTCGTGAGCGGCAGCCAGGCCGCCCGGCCCGGCCCCCACCACGGCTACTTTGCCATGCTGGCGACCAGGCTGCTGCCGCAGGGCCTGCAGGGCATGCAGGTCGCTGGCTTTCACCGAGTCCGCCGCGCCGCTGGCCAGCAGCGCCTCCACGTGGTACGGCTTGAACCGAGGGCTCTCTGTGCCATATTGCTGAGCCACGTAGCGCTTCAGCGCCCGGATGGCCACCGGCTCATCGATGTCGCCGCGCCGACAGGCTGCTTCGCAGGGGGCGCTGCACACCCGGCCGCACACCGAGGCGAAGGGATTGCACTGCCGAGCGATGTGGTAGGCCCGTTCGTACTCGCCCCGACCGATGGCCAAGACGTAGGCCCGGGCATTGGTCCCTGCGGGGCACCCCGCCTGGCACTTGATGCCCCGCTTGTAGTATTCCCAGGTGGGCAGTTCAACTTGGTATCGTGTCACTGGCCGCTTTCCCTATCCATACGTTTGACGGCATTGGGTTTCGGTTCCAGCCGTCACTTGCCGCTGGGCACAGCCAGCGCAGCGGCGTGCGCCTGGGCGAAAGCCTGCCCCGCCAGCGTCGCATCCAGGTCGCTCCAGGCCGCCCCCAGCGCCCGCAGCGCCTCGGCCGAGGCGAACGGGTCGCCCAACACCCAGGCCTGCTCGCTGGCCGCCAGGGCCTTCCCAAAGAGCTCCTTGCCCCGAGTCGCATCCTGGGTGTAGGCCATGGCCGAAAGCGATCGCAAGGCCGCGCCGCGCTCGGCCGCGCCCTCGATTCGCTCCGCCAGCGCCACCGCCTGATCCAAGTCCACCGCGGCCCAGGCCGCTGCCAGGTCCGCCGCCGGGCCCCACAGCTCCAACCCATCCACGCGGTCGGCCGCCGCGGCAAACGCAGCCTGCGCCCGAGCCGCATCCCGCTCCGCCCAGGCCTGCCCGAGCCCGGTGTAGGCCAGCACCGCCGA
>JAAYZY010000595.1 GCA_012514615.1 Chloroflexota bacterium
CTCTCGCCGAGCAGCACCATCACCCCCAGGATCGCCAGACCGCCAAAGCTCAGGAGGAGCCATCCCCGTGCAGCCGGCTCCGGATCGTCTCCCGGATGCATCCGCAGGACGGTCGCGAGATCCAGCAAGACCCAGCAGGTGGCCAGGGTGACAACATTGCCCGAGAAGACGAACCCCAGTGCCGCCGCGCCCAGCAGCAGCGTTCGTTCATCTGCGCCTCGTCGGGACGGCTCGGCGCGTCCCGAACGATCGAGCAGCAAAGAGGTGGCCACCAACAGCAGGATGAGGAGCGCCGCCAGCCAGCTCCACGCCCCCAGTCGCCACACCAGTGCACTGCCGGCCACGGTGAGAGGCTGCCAAGGACGCTGGATTTCCGAGGCGACGGGCACCAGTCGCAAGAGCAAGAGCACCAAACCGGACGCGGCAACCGTGCTGAGCGCCGCGCCTGCGCGCAGGCGGAGCGACCATGGAGAGGGGTGTACGCTCGGCCAAAAACCAACTGCCCTGAACAGACTCAGCAGCACACCACCGACGCCCAGCACAAACGCCGGGCCAAGCGGATGAAGAAAGAGCGTCTTCAGCGCGATCCTCTCAGGACGAAAGCCAACCTACCCCCCGAATGCTGATCCGCTGCGAACTGCGGCTCGCGCCACAACGGTCGACGTTGGCTCAGGGAAAGGGATGACGTGCGGCTCATCCGTCCGCGCCCTCGACCGATTCAGCTTCCTCGAGGTCGAGTTCGGGCGGAACTTCGAGATGCTGCAGGAGGTCGGAATGGCCGATGATGCCCACCAGCAGCCCGTCTTCTGTCACCGGCACCGGATTGGCCCGGCTTTCCACCATCAGCGTGGCCACTTCTTCCAGGTCGGCATCAGCATCCACCGTCTTCACCGGCGCAGTCATGATGTCGCGGGCGCAGGTGCCCAAGATGCGCCGCAGGGTCTCGCGCCGCTCACGGTAGCCCGCCAACGGGATATTGGCTCCCAGTAGCGGCAGGTAGTACGGCACGATCGGCCGGGCATGCCGGGCGATCAAGTCGATTTCGGTGACGATGCCGACAATTTCGCCGCCCTGGACGACCGGGGCGCCCGTGATGCCGAGCCGCCGAAAGAGCCGAGCGATCTGCTGGATCGGCGCGTCGGGAGCCAGGGTCACGACATCGCGCGTCATGATCTCTCGCGCTTTCATATGAGCCTCCCTCATTGCCCTGCCCACGAAGAGTATGCGACATGGCGGCTCCATCTTACACCGCTTTGCCTCTTTGCTCAACACTTGACGGTCTCGCTGCTTTGCCAGCGCGCGCACTGTGGTTTAGAATCCGCCCATGTCAAGCAACACGGGGAGGACGACGGCAGCTATCCGAGCGCTCGGACTTATCGTGATCGCGCTTCATCTTCTGGCCCCGCTGTTTGAAGAGCGCCACGTTTGGGGGCTTTGGCCCGCCACCTACCTTCCCCCGGGTTGGCGTTGGGGAGGCGCAGCCCTCGCCGCCACCCTGGTGCTGATCGGTCCGTCCCGACTGCGCAGGCCCCTGCGCGCCATCCCGCTCGATAGCCACGTCTGGCGGGCGGTGCTCGCGCTGGCTTCGGCCGCACCCTTCGTAGTCTGGCGCATCCGCCACCTCCGCTGGGGGGATGCATACATTCTGGCCAACAGCATTCCCCATCCTGAGGTGCAACTCACTTACACGTGGCAAGCTCCGCTGGACGTGTTCGTGCACGCCAAGCTCTGGGCAGCAGGCCACCGACTTCTGGGTTGGGCCGACGCTGTGCCGGCCTATACGGTGCTCAGCAGCCTCGCCGGCGTGGCGTTCGTGTGGATTCTCTTGGGCTTCGCCGTCTGGCTGGGGCGGGGACGTGCTGAGACGCTTCTCACGGTCGGCCTGGTGGGCACCCTCGGCGTCATGCAGCTCTTCTTCGGCTACATCGAGAATTACAGTCTTATGACCGTCGGGGTGCTGGCCTACCTGTGGCTGGCCCTGCGGACCCTTAAGGGGGAGATCCCGCTATGGGCCCCCGCCACGGTGCTGGCGGCGACGCACGCCTTCCACCCGTCGACCATCATCCTGGCGCCCACGCTCTTGTGGGTGGCCTGGCGTTCGAGCCGACGCGAATCCGGGCGCCCCGTTCGGCGACCGTGGGCACGGTGGCTGGTGGAGATCGCCCTCCCGTATGCGGCGGTGCTGGGCGGCGTGATTGCACTCATGACCGCCGGCGGGCACGGACTGGAGGCGCTCACGGGGGTCGATGCGCCCGGAGGCGGCGACCGATCCTGGTTCGTACCATTACGCCAGGTTTCGACCCGGTGGGAGCACTACACCCTGTTTTCCTGGGGTCACCTGGTCGATATTGTCAACCAGCAGCTGCTGGTCGCGCCGGTGATCTGGCCCTCGCTGTTGCTCTGCTTCGCTGGGGCACGCCATCGCATTCCCTGGCGCGACCCCGGTTTCATCTTCTTGGGGCTTTCTTCCGTCCTCTATCTCCTGTTGACCCTGACCTGGAACCCGGACTACGGTGGGCAGCGAGACTGGGATCTCTTCGCGCCGGCAGCGGTTCCGGCCGCGATGTGGCTGGTCTACACGCTCCCGCGCACCCTGTCCGTTCCGGAAGACTGGCGAGCGGCGGGCTGGTCGTTGGTCTCGGCTCAAGCGTTCCACACGGCTGCATGGATCTACCAGAACACCAGGCCCTGGTCCTGGTCGTGAAGGGCCGGTTTTTCGCCAACTGAGCCCTGCCGTGATATGATCGCGCCGGGTGTCCGAGCGCGTCCTGCCGGTGGCCGGCGACGCCCTCGGGCTCTTTGTCCATGGCGTGTGAGAACTACCAGTTTCGCTGCTGAGGCATCGCGCGATCCGGCGGGCCAGCGCCAGGGTCCAAGCTCGTTTACGGACATCCGAAACGCGGTGCAGGGGAGGCAAGTCATGTCGGAAATTCGCAGAGACCCGGTGATGGGTCGTTGGGTGATCATTGCGCCGGAGCGGGCGCACAGGCCCGAGCAGCCCGCGCCCGCAAGCTACTCCAAGGACCCGGCTCCGTGTGTCTTCTGCCCAGGGCAGGAAATGAGAGATCCCACGGAGATCTACGCAATCCGCGACTGCAATACCCCTCCCAATACACCTGGATGGCAGGTGCGAGTGGTTCCCAACTTGTATCCGGTTTTGCGCATCGAAGGGGGACTGGAGCGACAGGGCGAAGGCATGTTCGACATGATGTCCGGAGTGGGCGCCCACGAACTCATCGTCGAGACGCCGCACCACGATAGACAGCTGGCCGATCTCTCGGTCGAGCAGGTGAGCTCCGTCCTGCAGGCCTACCGCGACCGGATGGAGGATCTGGGCGGGGACGACCGCTTCAAATACGTCCTCATTTTCAAGAACCAGGGGTATCTCGCCGGC
>JAAYZY010000596.1 GCA_012514615.1 Chloroflexota bacterium
ACGAGCTGGAGGTCTCTCTGGCCGATGGCGAGTTGCTGACCGCGCAAGTGGTAGGGGTGGACCCCTCCAACGACTTGGCGGTGATCAGGGTGGACCTTCCGCCGGACAAGCTGCGGCCGCTGCGCCTGGGAGACTCGGCCGGCTTGCGGGTGGGGCAGTTCGTGGTGGCCATCGGCAACCCCTTCGGCCTGGAGCGGACGCTGACGGTGGGCGTCATCAGCGCCCTGGGCCGGGTGATCGAGAGCCCCGACGAGGCGTTCATCGGGGAGATCATCCAGACCGACGCGGCCATCAACCCGGGCAACTCGGGCGGCCCCCTGCTCAGCATGCAGGGCGAGGTCATCGGCGTGAACACGCAGATCGTGAGCCCCAGCCGGGCTTCTGCCGGCATCGGCTTCACCGTGCCTTCTTCCACAGTGCAGCGGGTGGTGCCGGAGCTGATCCGCCAAGGCTTCTACCCGCACCCTTGGATCGGCGCCCGCTTGCTGGAGCTGACGCCGGAGCGTTCCCGCATCTTGCGAGAAGCTGGGGTGTCGGTGGACCGTGGTCTGTTGGTGCTGGAAGTGCCGACGCCGACAGAGAACGGCCTGCGCGGCGCCGATCGGGTGGTGCGGCTGGGCAACCTTCGGCTGCCGGTGGGCGGAGACATCGTGGTGGGGGTGGATGGCCGCCGAGCGGTTGACTTGCGCACTTTGATGGTCTACCTAGAGACGAACCGGCGCGTTGGAGATCGGGTGGCGGTCACCGTCATCCGTGATGGCGTCGAGCAGGAGGTGGACGTGGTGCTGCAGGAGCGGCCGCAGGGGTGAGCCGGCGCTGGTTGGCGCGTCAACTCTCAGATGGGGGGCGCGCGCTTTACAAATCCGCAGGCCTGGGGTATAATGGGAGGCGCGGGTCAAAGAACTGAGAGGCGCAGTCTCTCAGTCTTTGCTTTTTTGTTGCCCGAACGCAGGGCGATGCGGTTGAGTACAGGCGTACCGGGCAAGAGCGTTGCCCGGACGCTTTTTCTGTTACTCTTCGGCGGCGCCGCTGGAGCCAGCAGGCAGGAGGTTGTTGAGGATCAGTATGAGTCAGCAGGAACAGAAGAACTACCTTACGCGAGAAGGCCACCAGGAACTGGTCAGAGAGCTGGAGTACCTCACCTCCATACGTCGGCGGGAGGTGGCAGAGCACATCCGCCAGGCCAAGGCGGATGGCGATATCACCGAGAACGTGGCCTACAGCGAGGCGAAAGAAGAGCAGGCGTTCCTAGAAGGGCGCATCCAGACCCTGGAACTGCTGCTCCAGAGCGCCGTGGTGGTGGACGATGACGAACAACCTTCTGATGGCCGGGTGAGGTTTGGCTGCCGGGTCACCGTCTTGGGGCAAGACAGCGACGCGCCGGAGACCTACCAGCTGGTGGGATCGGCCGAGGCGGACCCCATGGACGGCAAGCTCTCGGCAGAGTCGCCCCTGGGGAAGGCGTTGATCGGCCGCAGGGTGGGCGACGAGGTGACGGTGCAAGCGCCCGGCGGCGGCCTGCGCTTCCGAGTGGTGGACTGCGAATAGCCTGGTTCCACGGCCCGTTGCCCACAGGCGGTGGGCTGGGAGGCCGTTGCCACATCTACAGCAAGGAATGGGTAGCTGATGCCTTTGGAGATGAGCGATCACGAACAGCAGCGTCGAGACAAACTGGAGCGCGTCCGAGCCCGGGGGATCGACCCCTTTCCGCCCCGCGTGAAGCGCACTCACACCACGGCTGAGGCCTTGGCGGCGTGGCAGGCTGGGGCCCTGGGTGAGGACAGCGAACTCTCCCTTGCCGGCCGGCTGGTGGCTATTCGCGTCATGGGCCGTTCTGCCTTTGCCCACATCGCCGATGGGGAAGGGCGGCTGCAGATCTACCTGCGCCAAGAGGAAGTGGGGGAAGAAGCCTACAACTTCTTCAAGCAAGACTTCGATCTGGGCGACTACGTCGGGGCCACCGGCACGCTCTTCAGCACCCGCACCGGCGAAACGACGCTGCGGGTGCGCTCCTTCCAGATGCTGGCCAAGGCGATCCGGCCGCTGCCGGTGGTGAAGGAGAAGGACGGCGTGGTGTACGACGCCTTCTCTGACAAAGAGGCCCGCTACCGCGAACGCTACGTAGACCTGAATGTCAACCCGCACGTGCGGGAGATCTTCATCAAGCGGGCGCAGATCGTCTCGGCGCTGCGGGAGTATCTGGATGGCCAGGGCTTCTTGGAGGTGGAGACGCCGATCCTGCAGCAGGTGTACGGCGGCGCGGCGGCGCGCCCTTTC
>JAAYZY010000597.1 GCA_012514615.1 Chloroflexota bacterium
CCTCCTCTTCGAAGGGCGCGAGAGGCTGGCCCTGGGTGCGGCCGCTTTCACCGCCTTCATCCCGGGCTTCTGCTACCTGGGCGGTGCGGTCAGCAACGACAACCTGCTGGTGGCCCTGGCCGCGCTGCTGCTGTGGCGGCTGCTGCTGCTCCTGCACGGCTCAGATTCGCCCCGCCATTGGCTCCGCATCGGGGCGCTCTTCGGCTTAGCCGTCCTCACCAAGCTCAGCCTCAGCGCCTTCGCGGCGCTCTTCGTGGCGGCGGCTTTCTACCGCCTCTGGCGGGGGCAGACCACTTGGCGGCAGGCCTTGGGGCGATTGGCCCTGGCCGCGACGGTGGCCCTGGCCGTCTGCGGGTGGTGGTTGGCGCACAACCTGCGCACCTATGGCGACCCCCTGGGCTGGAACCTGATCCTGGGGGTGGTGGACCGCCGCACCTGCCCCATTGAGGTCGGCTGGCTGCTGAGAGGGCTCTTTGAATCGTTCTGGGGACGTTTCGGCGGCGCCGCCCACATCCGCTTGCCGCTGTGGCTCTATGGCCTCTTTGCCGCGGCCAGCACCCTGGCCCTGGTCGGCCTGGCGAAGAGGCTCTGGCGGCTGGCGCACGACCGCGGCTGGCAGGGCCGGGGGCACACGGTGGCGGCCTGGGGCCTCATGGCAGCCTGGCTCGCGCTCATTGTAATCTTGTTGGTGCGCTACACCCTCACCGCCCTGGGCACGAACCAGGCCCGTCTCCTCTACCCCGCCCTGCCCATCTTGGCTGCCGGCCTGTGGCTGGGGCTGCGGGAGTGCACGCCGCGACGCTGGGGCCGCCCCTTGGCCTGGGCCGCCAACGGCGCTCTGGTGCTCTGCAACCTGGGTATCCTGTTCGGGTTCCTGGCCCCGCTCTATGGGCCGCCGGCCGCCCCATCCGTCGCGGAGATCCAGGCCATGTCCCCGCCCCTCTCTTTGGAGTTCGGCGGGCAAGCGCGGCTGCTGGGCTACCGCCTGGCGCACCAGCGCCTGGCCCCGCTGGCCCCAACCGAGCTGACCCTCTACTGGCAAGCCCTGACCGATGTGGAGGAGGACTACCGGGTCTCCCTGTGGGTGGAGGGCCCGCCACCCTACCCGGCCACAGAGATCAAGCGCGCCCCGGCCGCTGGCCGTAGCCCCACGGACCTCTGGCGAGCCGGCCAGGTCGTCGCCGACCGTTACCGGCTGAGCCTCCCGGCCACAGCACCGTTGGGAGCCTACCACCTGGCCCTGGGGCTCCGCGGCTTCGACAGCCAGGAGTGGCTCCAGCCGTCGACGGCCCAAGGCGATGATTCGCCCCGGGTGCCACTGGTCACCCTTGCCTACCAGGCGGAGGGGCTTGCGGCGCTGCCGCCCACGGCCCAGACCCTGGCAGCAGAGTTCGAAGGTCAGCTGCGACTGGTGGGCTACGCCCTGCAGGAGATCACGCACCCAACCCGGGCCTTTGTGGAGACGTTGCGGGTGACCCTCTACTGGCAAGCCCTGGGAGCCGAGCGGGCCGACCTGACCGCCTTCGTGCACTTGGTGGACGGGCAAGGCCGGCTGGCGGCCGGCCACGACGGCATGCCGTTCGGCGGCACATGGCCCACCTCTGCCTGGCCAGCAGGGGGCGTCTTCGCCGACGTGCACGACATTGCCCTGGACGGACGCTGCCCCGGCGATATGCTGACCCCTGTGCTGGGCCTGTACCCCTCGCCAGCAGGGCCGCGCCTGGCCATCGGGGATGGCGATCACGTCTCCCTGCCCCCCTACAGGGTCAGCAGCTCACCGTTCTAGGGGCGGCAGCCCGGCCCGAAGGCTCGGCTTTGTGGTATACTATGGGGTGCAAGGGTCTCTGCCCCGCCACAGAGGGAGCGTGCCATGGCCGAGTGGAACCTGCGCGCCGATCCTTTCGTCCCCGATGGGCCTTCGCCCAGCGGTGCGCCGCTGAGCGGGTTCCTCTCACCGCTGTCGGCTGCGGTGGCTGCCCGCTTCGCCGCCGCCTGGGCTTCTGGCGCCGCCGCGCCGATCCTGGCGCCGTTCTCCCAGAGCGCTGCCACGCTGCAGGCCCTCGCCGAGGTCGGCCGCGTGGTGGCCAGCGACCCCAACCCCCTCACGGCGGCGATCCAGGAGCTGCTCCTCCATCCCCCCGCCGCCGCCCAGGTAGACCAAGTGCTCCGCCAGCTCGGCAACGTCACCGTGCGCGGCCGCCTGCTGGACCAGTACCTCCAACAACTCTTCCATACCCCCTGCCCCGGATGCCGACAGACCCTGGTGGCTGAGGCGTTCGTCTGGGAGCGGGAAGAG
>JAAYZY010000598.1 GCA_012514615.1 Chloroflexota bacterium
AGCCAGACCACGCCCCACCTTTGCCCCTCCTCCGTGCGGGACAGCGACCGGGCAAGCCCATGGAGCATGGCCGGCACCAGGGCGCCCAGGTAGACCGACGGACTCAACAGGATCTTCAGGCTGTTGGCCATACACGTTGGCGAGAAGACGAAAGCCGCCCCGCCGGACGCTTCCCGCAGCACTGCCAGGTTCTCGGCGGCCGTAGCTGGCCCTAGGTAGAGCACCAAGAGCAGTTGCCAGGCGGCGTAGGAGAGACCGCAGGCCAGCCCAGGCACGATGAAGGCGCGCTGCGGGAGCTGGCGGTAGTAGAGTAGGTTGGCCAGCCAGGCCAGGACCAGCGCGGGCCCCACCACCAGGAGATACTGGCTCTTGGTCACGGTGCCTAACCCCAGCAACAGGCCGGCAACAAGCAGCCTGCCCCAAGAGGCGTTCGGCCAACCGCCGAACCAGAGCCATAGCCCCAGCAGCACAAACAGCAGGCCAGGTACCTCGCCCAGCACCTGCCGCCCGTTGGCCACCAGGGCCACCCCGCGAGACGTGACCAGCAGGGCGGTGGCGACCACCGCCAACCACCTCCCGCCAAGGAGAGAAGCCAGACGGTAGGCAGCCACGATGGCGGCCAGGAGGTAGAGCACCATGACCAGCCTGGCCTGGAGCAGGCCGATGCCGAAGAGCCTGAAGGCGGCGGCGATGGGCAGCATCACTGTCGGGCCGACGCCGAGGGTGGGTCCGTAGTGGCGGAACCCTTCGCTGCTGTAGTCGGCGTAGACGCCGAATCGCACCAGCGTCTTCGGCACGTGCAGGTGTGAGCCCTCATCGAACCAGGTCAGGGGGTAGCTGTCCAGGTTGTAGAGGCTCAGGAACAGGATGCAGGCGATGGCAGCGCCGGCAAGCAGCCCCATGCGCACACCATTACCCAACAAGGCAGCCTCTCCAGCCTCCCAGGTCGTGCTGTAGCGATGGCCTGAAGTCATGCTCCTCCCTCAGAGCCCCAATCGGGAAGGGGCCTAGGCATAATGGACCGCCAGCTCATGAGACCCCTGGCTCACCGCCACCCAGCCGTAGGGGGTGCCTGCAAGCTGACGCGTTCCGTGCTGCACCGCCACCCCATCGACCTCGATCTGCCGCAGGTGTGCGCCAGCATGCTGGGTCGGCAGCATAACCGCCACGGCCGGCCCCGGTGTGGTCTCCATGCTCAGTCGGCAGCGCATCGTGCCGCTGTCGGCTGCCCACGTCACTTGCCTGAAGCAAGCCTGGCTGCGCGCTTCGGTGAAGCGAAGCCATTCTTCGGCCGACCAGATGGGCAGCCCCAAGCCAGCGGCTGCCTCCAGGGTGCCTTTCATCCACGCCTCGGCTTCGGCAACCCAAGGCCCGCCAACGGCAAAGGGATCGCTGTGGAAGTTGGCGGCGATGGCGCACCCTGCTTCATCCACGCAACGTTGTAGCACCCGCTCCGAGAACTCTAGCGCCTGGGTGGTGGGCAGTTGGGCGACGCCGCCCCAGTGCAGACTCAGCAGGTGGTCGTCCGCCAACTGGGTGGGCTGCTGAAAGATCGCCAGCAGGCACCCGGCTTCGTCGACGAACCGCATGGGCAGGCCGCTGCCGATCATGTGGCCCTCCGCCCAGCGGCCATCCTCCTTGCGCAGCGATGGGCCCCAATGGTAGAAGTCGAGGTTCATGCGGATGCCGTGACTGGCCTGGGCGCGGGCGGTCTCGGCCCAGCCGCTCCACAGGATCCTGTGGGTGCGGACGGTGGGCGGTACCGGCCCGTAGCCGAGCCCAGTGAACTCCCGCCAAGCGCACTCCCAACCCGGCCCAAGGCCTTCCTCTACGTACGGGTGCAGGGCGAACTCGTGGCCCCTGCGCCGCCAGGCCCTGACCTGCGAACGGGTGGGGCCGAGTATCTGACCGGCGATGGCCGGGCCCACCAGGGGCAGCTCTGCCCCCCGCAAGGCGGTGGTCTTGACCAGACGCTGTGAGAAGCTGCCTTGGAGTGGGCTGTAGTAGATGGACATCCGCCCGCCGGCCTCCTCGGCCAGGCGCAGCGAGTGCTCAACCGCAGACGCTGGGTTGCCGTGGGAGTCGGCGGTGGCGATGAACACGCCGGGAGCCCCAGCCGGGAAGTACCACAGCCTGGGGATGGGGCGGGCGTTCTGGGTCATGGCGTCCACCAGACAGGCCAGCAGGCGTTGCTGCTCGTCGGCTTGGGGCGTCTCCATCCGATGGAGGTCGATCCACCCCGTGAACAGGTCGGGGCTGCGAATGCCATCGGCGCCGTCCCGCTCCTGGTCGGACCAGGCCGGGTTGCCCTGGCGGGTGTAGGCCACGCTGCAGGCCAGATCGAACGCCCAGAGGCTAGCCCACCCCGCACCGAATTGCGCCAAGGTGACCGCCGGCAGGGAAGTGGGCTGGTCATCGACGCCGGCCAGCCAGGCGACGGCTTGGGCGCCGGCCAGGCCGTAGTGGTTGGCCCGGCCGTGGAACTGCAGCGCTCGCCTCACCATCCCTGCGGCGATCGGGTGGGCGGGATCGGCCACGAGGTAGCCATCGACGGTTGCCCCGGTCCTTCGTTCCACTCCCAGAACGCCGCACAACCGGTCGTCCGGGCACATGGCCACGAGGCGCCCGCCCCCAGCCACGTACGCCTCCAGCAGCGCAGCATCGTCGGCCGTGAGCGGTCCCTCGCCCAGGAGCACCAGGTCGTACCAGCCCAGGGGCGCCTTGTGCAGGGCGGTGACCTCGGCAGCCCCGAAGCAGTTCATCCCCTCCGCCCGCAGGATCTCCGTGAGGTACAGGCCGAATGGGTTGTCGCCGGCTCCGTTGACCACGACCAGGATGGGCGCTGCCTCCGCGGGATCGGCTGGCCAGGCCTCCAAGAGCCCATCGGGAGCGAAGGGGGAGATGTGCGGGGGGGCTTGGCCCTCCGCGGACCTGACCCCCTGAACGCCCAGCAAGCCGGGGGCGGCCAGGGCGCCGGCTGCCGCCGCCAGCTTCAGGAACCTGCGGCGGCTGAGCGCGCCTGCCCGCGAGCGTGGGGCCGACCGATCTCGTTCCATCATCTCGCTCCCGAAGCGGCCTGCCGCGCTGGCGGCGGAAAGCCCAGGCTGGTCATCGAGCTAGAAACTGAAGTGGACATAAGGTGTTGCAGATAGGTATGCAACTCAGCCACCGTTACGGCGGCCGCTGGGTCATCGGCTAGGTTCCGTTCCTCAGTCGGGTCAGTGGGCCAATGATACAACTCGTTGCCCTGGGTGCTGTGGGTGATGTAGTGCCACTGGTCGGTCTGTACCGAGCGCATGTCGCCATGGGCCGAGGGGTTCTGTGGCGGCGACCATGCATGCTGCGCCACTTCGGCGATGGGGTAGGGTAGCGCAGCCGACGGGCGGGGCCACAGGTCTGCCAGCGACGGGCCCGGGAAGGTGGTCTG
>JAAYZY010000599.1 GCA_012514615.1 Chloroflexota bacterium
GGCCGGCCGCGTCCGTGCCCCGAAATGGGTTGCGCTGCCGCGCAGGGCTTACCGGGGCGCCAGGGCGGAATAGGTGGCCAGGCAGCCCAGGCCGATAGCGTACCCGGCGAGGACATCGCTGGGATAATGTACCCCCAGGTACACCCGGCTGGCTCCCACCAGCAGGATGATCAGCAAAGCGCCCGCCCAGACGACAGGGCGCCATCGCCCGCCGAGCCTCGCTGCCACTGCCTTGGCCGCCAGTGAGTAGAAAGTCAGCGATACCAAGGCGTGACCACTGGGGTAGCTGTACGACACGACCGTCACCAGGGCCTCCACCACCTCCGGCCGGGGCCGGTGTACCACCAGCTTGAGCCCCTCGCTGATCAGCGCCGCGGCCGCCGTCACGAGGGCTGGCCCCAAGGGCCAACATGCCCGCCGGCGCGCCAGCCACCCAGTGAGCAGCAGCGCCGCTGCGCCCACGACCACTGTCGAGCCCAACTGCGTCACTGCCGTGAAAGCCTGGGTCAGCAGTGGCCGGCGCAGGGTGGCCATCGACGCGAGGGCGGACCGGTCCACATCGGACCCCGCGATTACTAAGGAAGAGGCCAGCAAGATAAGGGCCAGCAGCGCCACGCCGACGGCTAGCCTTTGGCGCCATCTATCAGGCTGCTGCGCTCCAACGCTCATGGAGAACGACCAGAGAGTGTGATCAGGCATGCGTCAGCCGTCTCCGCGGCGCCGAGCATATCTATAAGCCATCCATAAGTAGCTGCGAGATGCTATCAATAAAGAAGCGAGTTCCCCACGAAATGACCATTGACATTCACCCGTGCGGGACCTATAATAGCTGTAGTTAGCCACAAGCGTTATACCTGGCCGCCGTTCGACTCCGGGGGGGATGGAGCGACTGGAATGGGCTCAGTCGGAGCAACTGCCCGCGTGACGCGGGCATCTTCGTGGCACAGTGCCGCCCTACGCAAGGAAGCCATTCAGGGCTTTCTCTGCATCGCGCCCTGGCTGATAGGGTTCCTCGCCTTCACGGCTGGGCCGATGATCGCCTCGCTTTGGCTTTCCGCAACGGACTATGAGATCCTCAGGCCGATACACTTCATCGGGCTAGGCAACTTCGGCCGCGCTCTCCGCGATCCGCTCTTCGGCAAGAGCCTTTGGAACACCGCGTTCTACACCGGCCTCTATGTCCCCCTGCACCTGTTGACCGCGCTATTGGCGGCCATGCTGCTGAACACCAACGTCCATGGCAAGGGCATCTACCGGGTGATTTTCTACGTGCCCTCGCTGATGCCGGCGGTGGCCAACGTCTTCCTCTGGATGTGGATCTTCAACCCGGAGTATGGCTTGGCTAACGCGGCTCTGGACGTGATCGGCTTGCCGCCACAGAAGTGGCTCTACTCCTACACCTTGGCCAAGCCCAGCTTCGTCATTATGGGCATTTGGGGCCTGGGCAGCGCCATGCTGATCTTCCTGGCCGGCCTCCAGGGCATCGACCCGGTGCTCTACGAGGCGTCGTCCATTGATGGGGCCAGCGCCTGGACCAAGTTCTGGCGCATTACGCTGCCGATGCTCACGCCGACGCTCTTCTTCAACCTCACCATGGGCATCATTGGTTCCTTCCAGGTCTTCACCAGCGCCTACATCGCCACGGCGGGCGGCCCCAATAACGCCACGCTGTTCTACGTGCTCTATATCTACTGGCAAGGGTGGCAGTACACCCGCATGGGCTATGCTGCCGCCTTGGCTTGGGTGCTCTTCGCCATTGTGCTGCTGGTGACCATGATTCAGTTCCGCGTCGCCGGGCGCTGGGTATACTACGAGGTGGAGCGGAGCGGCTAGGAGAGCTCATGGCAGCGAACGCGGGGACGAGAGCAGCCAAACGAACTAATCCCAAGTTCCGCGAGCGGGCCACGGTGCGCCATGCCGTTTTCGAGGCGGGCATGCAGGTGCTGCTGGTGGCGCTGAGCTTGGTCATGCTCATTCCGTTCTTCTGGCTGGTAAGCACCTCGCTAAAAGTGCGCGGCACCGAGTTCACCTTCCCCCCGGTCTGGATCCCCAATCCGCCGGTGTGGCGAAACTATTACACCGCCATTTTCGATTCTGGATTGCCCTTCCCTCGCTTCCTCCTTAACACGGCCATCATCACTATAGCCAACATGGTTGGGGTGCTCTTCGCCGCTTCCCTGGCCGGCTTCGGCTTCGCGCGCATGCGATTCCCTGGGCGGGACAAGCTGTTCATTATGGTGCTTGCGACCATGATGCTGCCCGAGATCGTGACGCAGATCCCGTCCTACCTTCTCTTCCGCCTACTGGGATGGATCGATACCTTCCTGCCGCTAATCGTGCCTACCTTTTTCGGCGGTGGGGCGTTCAACATCTTCCTGTTCCGCCAGTTCTTCATGAGCATACCCTACGAACTGGACGAGGCGGCCCGCATCGACGGGGCCGGAGTGCTGCAGACCTATTTGAAGGTGATCGTGCCGCTATCGAAGCCGGTCATGACGGCGGTGGCCATTTTCACTTTCATAGGCAGTTGGAACTCTTTCATGGGTCCCCTCATTTATCTGAACTCCCTGGAGAATATGACGCTCGCGGTGGGGTTGCGCGCTTTTCAGGGCCTACGCGGCACCGAGTGGAACCTGATGATGGCAGCGGCGACGATCATGCTAATACCGGTATTGCTGCTGTTCTTTGCCGCTCAGCGGTACTTCATACAGGGCATCGTGACCACGGGCTTCGGTGGTCGTTAGTACGGAGGGATTGGTATCTTCGGAAGAGGTCTCGCGGGGGTTGGGAAAGCCGCCCGGCGGCCTCAGTCGATAGCGGAATGGAGAGGCCCGCTGCCATTGGGCAGCATAGTGCGGTAATGAGGAGGAAGACCGTGTCTGGCAGACTTATGACTCGTCGCGGTTTGCTCAAGTCGGGAGCCATCCTCGCGGGCGCGGGAGTACTGGCAGGATGCGCGGCCACGCCCGCGGCACCGGCCAGCACTGGGGGCGCCGAGGTCACGGAAGTGACCGAAGCCAAGCCGGCTGAGGGAAGAATTATCCTCGTCTACGCCTCGCAGTACTCCGGCCCGCCGCACAATGCGGCTGATGACCTGCTCATCGCCCAGTTCGAGGAGGAGAACCCGGATATCGGCGTCAAGAAGACGACATGGCCGGGCCAGGACTTCCACGACAAGCTGCGTCTCTTGGCCACTGCCGGCGACTTGCCGGACGTGTTCAACCTGGAGACCAAGCAGGTAGTGGACATGGCTTCCCGCAACATGTTGCTGGACGTCACCGAGATGTTCAACACCGAGTCCGGCCTGTCTAAGGACGACTACTTCGAGACAGAGTGGGACAAGCACTTCTTCCAGGGGAAGATGTACCTGCTTTCCATCGACACCCAGGACGTTATCGTCTTTTACAACAAGGATCTCTTTGACGCCAAGGGTATCCCCTATCCGCCTAAGAGCTGGGACGACCCCGAGTGGACCTACGACAAGTTGGTCGAGGTCGGCACTTTGCTTACTGAAGGCGAAGGGGTGGAAAAGGTCTGGGGCTTCGACGTCTCCCGCTGGTGGGTGTACTCCTATCCCATCGTCTGGTCATTCGGAGGCCTTGTCACCAATGAAGACCGAACCGAGTCGGCCTTGACGATGCAGGAAACCATCGATGCCTTCCAGTTCCGGTCTGATCTGATCAACAAGTGGGGGATCACACCCACGCCGGCAGCGGCGACTGAAGGGGCCACGAACATGTTCACCAGTGGCCGCCTGGCGATGTACGCCATCTGGAACCCCTTCATGTGGCACATCAACGACGTGCCCGACCTGAACTTCGATATCGCGGTTATGCCGAGGGGAGCGGCCGGCGCCTTCACCCGGACCCCGCAGGACGGCTGCGCCGTCGGCTCCACGACCAAGTACCCGATGCAGTCGTTCAAGTGGGGCACGTACTTGGCGGGTCCTGCCGGCCAAGAGGTCTACGACAACCAGCTTGGCTTGGGCACGCCCACCCTCAAGTCCGTCGCGGCGTTGGACAGCTTCATCCATCCGCCGGTGGCGGGCCTGGAGCACATCGACCAGAGCTTCGTGCTCGACATCTTCGAAAACGGCCACAACAAGCACCAGGACGTGACCATCAAGTGGCCAGAGATGGACAAGATGATCTCCGCGCAGATGGACTCCCTGCTGGACGGGGCAGTCACAGCCGAAGAGTTCTGCGCCACGTTGGATCCGCAGATCACCGAACTGCTGCAGTCGATCCCGGAGGAGCAGCGGGGCTGGGTCGGCGACTAGTAACGCCGGTTCGGCACGAGCCACGTCGGAGGCCGGCCCTTGGGCCGGCCTCCTGGCATGCTTGCGCCTGTGGTTGTACAGTGCCTGGTAATGGCACCCTTGGCTTCGGCATGGCGCGCGAGATAGCTTCCAGGATCGTAGCGGACCCGGAAGTCCGCTTCGGAAGGCCGGTGGAGGTGCTGGTAGCGAAGCTTGCCGCCGGAATGACTCCTGCGGAGGTCTCCGACGAGTACGGCGTGACATTGGAGGACGTTCGGGCCGCATGCGCATCCGGCGCAAGGGCCGTAGCACGATAAGCTGAACCGGAGGTACACATGACCGAGAAACTCGCTATCCACGGCGGCCCCAAGGCCGTCACCGCCGACACTGCCGAGCAGTGGCAGCCGCCCATTGAGGAGCA
>JAAYZY010000600.1 GCA_012514615.1 Chloroflexota bacterium
CGCACGGTGATCTTGGCGGCGTTGGCAGTGGTCGGCCTGGGCTTGCTGATCCTTTGGATCAAGCCGTTCTTGCTCCTGCGGAACTTCGTGCCGTTCTTGTCGCACATGCGGATGCCCTTCCGCTTCTACCTTGTGGCGCCCATGGCCCTGGCGGCGCTGGCCGGCTGGGGGATGACAGCGCTGCGGGGGCGGCTGCGGCCGCAGGCGTTCCGGGTGGCGGCGGCGCTCGCGGCGGCGCTCTTCCTGGCCGACGTGGCCCCCTATGCCCGCTTCTTCAACCTGCAATGGCCCCTGCCCGACGTGATCGAGCCGTACGCGGCCTTCGCCGCTGATGATCGGGACTACGTCCTGGGCAGCGTCTACGCCAATGGCGTGCTGGGCGACTGGGGGATGACAGTGGCTGACCGCCCTATCGCCGGGGGGTGGCTGGAGTGGGCCGCGCCCCGCGGGCGACGGGGGTTCCTGCACGGGCTGGAGGCGTTGGGCCACGAGGTGTGGGACGAACCGCAGGCCGCCGCTGATCTCTCGGCCCTGCTGGCGGTGAGCAACGCACCGTACTTGATCCACCCACGGCTGCCAGACGAGGGGTTCGTCCGCCGGCTGGAGGCCACGCCGGACTTCCGCCTGCATCAAGACGGGGTGCGCTTCTCTGCTCTGGAGAACCTGCGGCCTACCGCCTACGTGCAGCTCTACAGCGCAGCCGTCCTTTTCTGGGATACCCGCTCTGGCTCGGACGACCTGGCCGCGGAAGAACGGTTGGCCCGCCTGGTGGCCCGGGCGGTTGGGCGTGGGGCAGCCGTGGTGGAGTCGGCGACGGCCGAGTCGTCGCAGCCGTACGTCTTTGTGGCGGCGCAGCCCGGCCATGGTGCGGCGGACTTGGTCCTTCCGGACGAGCCGGCGGCCCTGCGGGCGGCGGTGGATCGGCTGCTGCCGCAAGCAGCGGCCGCGCCGGCGCGGCAGGTTTCGTGGGAGCGGCCGGCGCCGGAGGAGATCAGGGTGCAGGTGGGGGAGGGCTCGCCGGCCCTGCTGACCTTGGCCGAGAGCTGGCATCCCCGCTGGCAGGTGACCCAGGACGGCGTGGCCCTGGGCGCGCCGCTGCGGGCCAACGGCGGCTTCCAGGCGGTGTGGCTGGATGGCGAGGCCCACTCGCTGGTCTTCCGCTACCAGGCGCCCTCGTTGCGCTGGCTGGGCCGTGGGCTCACCGGACTGACGCTGCTGGCCTGCGCCGCGCTGCTCTTGCCCCGGGGGGACAAGCGGCGCCAGCGGCGGTGAACGATGAGCGTGGGCCTGCCGCTGGGCCGGGGGGCCAGGCCGTGCTATAATGGCCAGTTGAGGGACGACAATCTCTGTGGCACGGAGGCAGTCTGTTGAAGGTTTCGGTGGTGTTACCCACATACAACGAGCGGGGCAACGTCAATCTCCTGATCGAGGAGATCCAAGGGCAGATTCCCCCGCAGCACGAGCTGGAGATCGTGGTGGTGGATGACAACAGCCCTGACGGCACGGCGCAAGCGGTGAGCGAGCGTTTTGGGGGCGACCCGCGGGTGCGCGTGCTGGTGCGCACCGAAGAACGTGGCCTGGCCACGGCCGTCTGGCACGGCATCGCCCACGCCAACGGTGACATCGTGGCGGTGATGGATACCGATTTCAACCACGACCCCAAGATGCTGGAGCAGATGATCGATTTCCTGCGCTACTACGACATCATCATCGGCTCCCGGTTTACCCAGGGCGGCGGCATGGAGGACCGGGCCCGCTACTACTTCAGCTTCACCTACAACTTCTTCGTGCGTTTCTGGCTGGGGACTCGGGTGCAAGACAACCTGAGCGGCTTCTTCGCCATGCGTCGCGAGCGCCTGCTGGCGTTGGAGCCGCAGCGGCTCTTCCACGGCTATGGCGAGTACTTCATCCGCCTGCTCTATGCCTGCTGGAAGTCCGGGTACAAGATGCTGGAGGTGCCGGTGTTCTACCGCCTGCGCCCCCAGGGGCAGAGCAAGTCCCGCTTCTTTGAGATGATCCTCACCTATACGGTGACCGTATTCCAGATGCGCTTTGGCCCCCAGGCCTGGAAGGCGGCCCCCCAGGGACGGGAGGGATAGCGATGCGGGGCGCGGCTTGGTGGCGGCTGTTTAGGTGGGGCTGCTTGGCGGCCATGGCCTTGGGCGTGGCGGTCTTCGTGGCCTACTCCGCCGCGGCCGTGGCCTTCCCCTACCCGCTGGACTACGTGGAAGGCCAGTCGATCTACCAGGTGCGCCTCATCCTCCAGGGAGTGCAGACCTACCAGACGCTGGCCAACGACCCGCAGATCCTGGTGGCCTACCCGCCGGTGTGGCCTCATGCCATGGCTGCTGTGGCTTGGCTGGGCGGCTTGGGGTTCTGGACCGGGCGGCTGCTCTCCACCTTGGCCGTGCTGGCCGTGGCCGGCTTGTTGGGTTGGATGGTGGCTGGGGAGACCGGCGACCGCGGCGCAGGCTGGGTGAGCGGCGCGCTCTTTCTGAGCATGCCCTATGTGTTGGCCACCAGCTGTCTGGCTCGCTCCGATTCTTGGGCGCTGCTCATGAGCCTGTTGGGGGTCTTCGTGGTCTGGCGGAGCCGAGGTCGCGGCCCCTGGGTGTGGCTGGCGGTGCTCTTCTTCGGGCTGGCCGGCTTCACCCGGCAGTCCAACCTGTTGGCCGGGCCGTTGGCGGCCTGCGGTTGGCTGTGGTTGCGGGGGCAGCGGGGCCGGGCCCTGGGCTTCGGGCTGGCCCTGGTGGCGGCGGTGGCGGCGGCCTTCTTGGCGCTCAACCTCTGGAGCGATGGCGGCCTGTTTTTCAGCGCCTTCGTGGTGCCGGCCGATCCATACTCCCCGAGCCTGGCCCTGAGCTGGGTGCTGCGGGTGCTGCGCACCCTGCCGGTCTTCGTCGGGTTGGCGGCCTGCTTCTTCTTCTTGGGCCTGGCCGAACGGAAGCTGGGGCTAGCTTGGGTCTACTTGCTGGGGACGGGGGCCACGGTGCTGTTGGCGGGCAAGTTCGGCTCTCACGTCAACTACCTGATGGAGTTCTCAGCGGCGTTGGCTTGGGTGGCCGGGCTGCTGTGGGCGCGCCTGCGGGCCGAGTCGGCTGACGCGCCGTGGGTGCAGGGGCTGCTGGCGGCGGTGCTGGCTTTCGGGGTGTTGGCCAATCTCTCCACCGCGCAGGGGCTGCTGCCGCGCCTGTGGAATTACCGGGAGATGGCTGCCGAATGGGCGCAGGTAGAGCGCTACATGGGCGAGGCGGAAGGGCCGGTGCTGGCCGACAGGGCCGTGGGGCTGCTGGTGCTGCGGGGCCAGCAGGAGATCTGGCAGCCGTTTGGGCACACCAGCTTGGCTCGCCGCGGGATGTGGGATCAGCGCCCCTTTGTGCAGCGGTTGGAGCGGGGCGACTTCCCCCTGATTCTCATGGATGTGGATATCGCCGACTGGACCTGGACGACGGAGATGCGCCAGGCCATCGCAGGGCGCTACGAGCTGGTGGATACGCAGGCAGGACAGTGGGTCTATCGGGTGCAGGCAGGGCAGTAGGGCGCGAGGGATGACCATGGGCAAGGCGAACGACGGGGGCGTAACCGCCCTGGATGCGCAGGCGGCGGTTCATGAGCTGGAAGTGCAGGGCAATGCTGTGCGCTACAACCGCTGGCGGGTGCAGACCGTTGCGCCCTACCTGGGGCGGGTGCTGCTGGAAGTGGGCGGCGGCCTGGGCGACATCACCCGCTTGCTGCTGGCGCAGAAGCAGGTGCAGCGGATCATCACCCTGGAGCCGGAGCCGGCCTGCCTGAAGGTCCTGCGGGAGCAGTTCCGTGACTGCCCGGCCATCGAGGTCTGGGACGGCGACATCTGCGACCCAGCCTTGGCCGAGCGCCTGGCCCAGCAGGGCATCGACACGGTGGTCTGCCTCAACGTCCTGGAGCACATCCCCAACGACGTGGCTGCGCTGCACAACATCCACCGCATTCTGGAGCGGGAAGGCGGCAACGTGGTCATCTTTTCGCCAGCATCGCCGGCGCTGTATGGGGCCCACGATCGCCTGATGGGGCACTACCGGCGCTACAGCCTGGCCAGCCTGCGGACCAAGCTGGCCGCCGCCGGGTTTCGGGTGACCAACGGCTTCTACTTCAACAGCGTGGGCTGGCTGGCGCGCTACCTGCAGCGGGCTGCTGATGTGGGGCAGACCACGCTGCGGCCGATCTTGCTCTACGACTGGTTGGTGGTGCCGCCCTTGGCTTGGCTGGAGCGGCGCCTGCGGCCGCCGCTGGGGCAGTCGTTGGTGATGGTGGCCGAGGCTGAGGTGTGGGCCGACGAGATCGCTTAGGGGGCAGGGGAGACACAGGGTGGCGACGACGCAAGGGGCGCGCTGGCTGGTGATTATGCCGGCCTACAACGAAGCCAGCAACATCGAGGCGGTGATCGACGAGCTCCGCGCTGTGGTGGGCGCGGCCGACGTGTTGGTGGTGGATGACGCCTCCCGAGACGACACGGCGGCCCGAGCGCGGGATCGCGGGGCGGTGGTGGTGCGGCATCCG
This sequence comes from Chloroflexota bacterium, assembly GCA_012514615.1. The sequence goes on from JAAYZY010000600.1 coordinate 4,537, forward strand.
TGCAACCTGGGCTACGGCGGGGCGGTGCAGACCGGCTTCCGCTACGCGGTCGAGCGAGACTACGACTACGCCTTA
>JAAYZY010000601.1 GCA_012514615.1 Chloroflexota bacterium
CACCAACGGCTGCAGGGTCGCCCGCCCCGCGTAGAGCGCGGCGGTGAAGCCTGACACGCCACCCCCGATGATCACCAGGTTCTCTACCTCAGACGGCGTCTTGGCCGTGCTCTGCTCGGCTTCCTCTGGACGGCGCAGCGAGAAGTCCAATCCCATCATCTCTGGCTCTCCCTCAAGCTCTCCCTCTGTACTCCCTGACTCTCAGCATGATACCCCCATGGGGTATGTTGACCGAATGGTAGCACACCCAATCGGGGCCTGTCAAGTGCCAGCCCCTCCATGGACGCAGACGTTTGCTGCTGAAGCGCTAGCATAGCACAGCCGGCCCCAAACCGCAACTGCCGCGGCCCATGCCTTCTCAGGCGTCGGCCCCTGAGTCGACCGTGCTTTCGTCGGACGGAATCGCCTGGAGCAGCCGCCGACCCGCGGCCCACAGGACGTAGGGCCGATCGATCCAGCGACGGGGCTGGCGCGGGGCCAGCGTCAGAGGGGCGCGGGCATCCCCCACTGCCCCCCTGCAAAATCGTTGCCGCCTGGCGGTGGTGGGCAAAGATGCCGCCGGTGCCCACCGCGTGCAGCACTCCTCGCAGTCCTTCCCTCCTGCGCCCACAGGGGGCCCTACGGCGTGGGCAACTGCTCCAGCCGCCCCCCTGCCACGGCCAGGGTTACCGCGTCCCGGCCCAACGCCGCTTCCAGGGCTTCCTCCACCGTCGTGCCGGGCACGTAGCCCACGTCCTCGGCCCAGCGCTGCGAGAGCGCGGCCGAGTCGGGGGGGGGGACACCGTCGCCCAACTGCCGGCGCAACGCCGGCTCACCCAAAGCTTCCAGCAGCGCCGGTGCGCTGACCCGCAGCCCAGGTCGCCTTCCACCGTGCGCTTGGCCAGCGGCTCCGAAAGGCCATGCAGCAAGACGCCTGCCTGCTGAGGCGAGCCCTCGGCCACCGAATGGGCGTCGGTGGTGGCCCCGCCCAGGCCCACCACCGGCAGGTCGCCCCAGCCCGGCGGCCCGCCGCGGTCCTCCGCCCCATCGGCCAGCAAGAGCGCCCCGGTCAGCACTGCCGCCGGGATCGGCCTTGCCAGCGGCGCCTGCGCCAGCTGACGAGCGTTGTGCAGTAGGGTGCGGCTCTCCCCCTCGTCGGTGCCCCCGGCCAGCAAGACGATGTCAGAGGCCAACCCACCATCTCAGCCACGTCATCGGCGGTGAGTCGGTAAGAGAAGACCCGACGCACCACCGCGCCGGCCCCCAGGGCGGCCCGGCGGGCCGCCTCGGCCGTCAGCTCCGGCGCCAGGCCGAGAGCTACCATGGAGAGGCCGCCGGCCGCGCTGGAGCAAGCCCGCCGCACGCCGAAGGCCGGCAGGCTCCCCTCGTCCACGCCAGCCGCAGCCAGGTCGCAGCGCAGCGCCACCGTCACATGGCTCTGCACCGTGGAGACGCTCTTGCCCTACGCCGCCAGAGCAGCCTGCTCCAGATCGACCACGGCCACCTTGGTGTAGGTGCTGCCCAGATCCACCAGCAGGGCCCGGTCGGCCCGGGCCTTCACCCCTTGGCCCTTCGCTGGGTCATGCGGCTCGCTCCAGAACGCCTTCCTCCACATAGCGGGTGATCTCGCTCACGCTCAGGCCCGCCAACCCCATGGCGTGCAGCGTGCGGCCGCGCCGGCCGCAGCTGGTGCCATGCAGGGTGGACGCCAGGCGGATCACAGCGTCTACGGCCTGGGTGGCCACGCCCAACCGCGCCGCCAGGGAGGCAATGGGCCTCAAGCAGGCGGCACATCCTCCCGGATGTACGGTGGTGCAGCGACGTAGGCGCCGGGATGCCGGCGTGACCGGGGTTGGCTTGCATCGCCTCGTAGAGCGTATCGCCCTGCGCGGCGCAGGCCATCTCCAACCACTCCAAAGCGCTCACGCCGCGAATCCCCAGGGCCGCTGCCACGGTCATCCGTTCCCGGTCCAGGGCCTCCAACAGCTCCGCCACCGTCGGCGTCACCCCCTCGGTATAGAACGAAAAGCGCCCCCTCGTCCCTTCGATGCGGCCCGCGTTCATCCGCATCGGCGCCGGGTGGAAGAGCGCCCCCGTGTTGTTGAGGCTCGTGTGCAAGACGTTGGGCGTCGGCGTGAACGCCGTGTAGGCCTGCTGCAGCGCGGCAAGGACTGTCCCGGTGTCACAGGCCGCCAAGGCCGCCAACGGGATCGCGCTCTTGGCCCGCGTCATCTTCACCTGCGCGGGGCCCGTGGAGTGGGCCTCAAAGAGAAACGCCTGCGCCTCCGCCACGGCCACCTGGGCGCGGCAGCCCTCGCTCCGCAGCACGCGGACGAGCCACGTCGCCGTGGGCGGTGGCCGGCGTCACCGTCATCACCACCACGCGCCCCCCGCAGGGCCTGCCCCATGTCGGCCGTCACCAACGCCAGGGGGCCAAACCGCGGTTCGCTCCGCTCCGTCTCCAGCTCCGCCCCGCCTCGCCGCTGAATCGGTCCCCCCCCCACGTGCGGTTGCACAAGCGTACTGCGAAACCCCTCGCCCTCAGGTCACGGGGATGGCCCGGCCTCCGCTCCCTGCGCCGACGACGGTCCACTCTGATGGTCCGGCTGCCACGCCTCATCTCCCTGGACAAGATGGGGCATTCTACAACACCTGAGCCGCCGGCGCAATCAGGGGTCCGGCTGCTCTGGCCGGCGCCGTAAGCCGCGGTTGACAGGGCAGGAAGTATCTGGTATCATATGAAAAGAAGGCTATGTAGATATGACGAATGGAGCCCTATCATGCCCAACCGACTGGCTCATGAGACCAGCCCCTACCTCTTGCAGCACGCCGACAACCCGGTAGACTGGTATCCCTGGGGTGAAGAGGCTCTGAGGGCCGCCCGGGACCAAGGCAAGCCGATCCTTCTGAGCGTCGGCTACGCCGCATGCCACTGGTGCCACGTCATGGCCCACGAGTCGTTCGAAGACCCGGCCACCGCGGCGCAGATGAACCGCCAGTTCATCAACGTCAAGGTGGATCGGGAAGAGCGGCCTGATCTGGACGATATCTACATGCAGGCGGTGCAGGCCATGACCGGCCAGGGGGGCTGGCCCATGACCGTCTTCCTCACGCCAGATGGCGTGCCGTTCTTCGCCGGCGCCTACTTCCCCCCCGAAGAGCGTCATGGGCTGCCGGCCTTCGTTGCCGTGCTGGACGCAGTGGTCGAGGCCTACCAGACACGCCCCGATGAGATCGCCCGGAATGCCCAGCAGATGGTGCGCGCCTTGCGCCCCACCTCCCCCAGCGCCCCCAGCGGCCAGCCGCCAGAGCTGCTGCTGCAGGAAGCCGTGCAGCGGCTGGAAGGCCGCTTCGACCAAGCGCACGGAGGCTTCGACGGCCCGCCCAAGTTCCCCCAAGCCCCTGTCCTGGCGTTCTTGCTCCGGGAGCACATCCGTCAGGGGGAGCCGCGCTCCCTCGCCATGGTCGAGACGACGCTCCAGGCCATGGCCCGCGGCGGCCTCTACGACCAAGTGGGTGGGGGCTTCCATCGTTATGTCGTGGACCGCGCTTGGGTCGTTCCCCACTTCGAGAAGATGCTCTACGA
>JAAYZY010000602.1 GCA_012514615.1 Chloroflexota bacterium
GATGAGCACGTCGGGCTCCATGGCCAGCACGGCGGCGATGACGATGCGGGCCCGCTCGCCCTTGGGCAAGGAAAGGGGGTGCCGACTGCGGCGATCCCACAGCCCCAGCGGCTCCAACGTCTGGCGCACCCGGGCGTTGGTCTCGTCCGAGGGCAGCCCGCGAGCCTTCAGGGCGAAGGCCACGTCGTCCTCCACACTGGACATGAAGATCTGGTTGTCGGGGTTCTGCGAGACGAAGCCGATCTTCCGGGCTAGCTCAGCCCGGCCCACGCCGCTGATCTCCCGCCCGTTCACCAGCACTTGGCCGGCGGTGGGGGTCAGCAGGCGCACCAGGTGCTTCACCAGGGTGCTCTTGCCTGCGCCGTTTTGCCCACGATGACCACGTACTCGCCAGCGTGAATGGAAAGGTTCACACCTCGCAGCGCCTCAGTGCCGTCTGGGTAGGTGTGGGCCAGGTCTCGCACCTCCAGCAGCGGGGGGGCTGTGGCCGTGGGTGGGGCCGGGGCCGGGGCCGGGAGAGGTCGCGGCCGAAACTGCTGCCGCAGGGTGTGGTAGGCGGCCAAGGCATCCGGCAGGGTGGTGGGAACCTGGGCCAGGCGGGCGCCGGCGCGCGCCATGAGGTGATAGAAGATGGTCACCTGTGGGGGGCGCAGGCCGCTGGCCAACAGGCTGGGCACCCGTTGAAAGACCTCGGCCGGCGGGCCATCGTCCGCCAACCGCCCGTCTTCCAGGAGGAGGACCCGCTCGGCGTATTCCGCCAACGCCTCGGCGGCATGGCTTGCCAGCAAGACGGTGATGCCCATCTCCCGGTTCAGGCGGGCCACGGTGGCGAAGATCTCATCTTGGCCTACCGGGTCAAGCTGCGAGGTTGGCTCATCCAGCACCAGCAGCTCTGGGCGCAGGGCCAGGGCCGCGGCGATAGCCAGGCGCTGCTTCTGGCCGCCGGAAAGCTCGTGGGGGCGCTTCTTCTCCAGGCCCTCCAGGCGCACAAAGGCCAACGCCTCGGCCACGCGCTGGCGGATTTCCTCGCGCGGCAGGCGGGCGTTCTCCAGGGCAAAGGCGACCTCGTTCTCCAGCGAGGTACTCAGGATCTGTGACTCAGGGTCCTGGAAGACCATGCCCACGTGGCGCGCCAGGGCGCTGATGGGCTGCTCCAAGGTATCCATGCCAGCGACGCGGGCGCTGCCGAAGAATCGTCCCCCGTGGAACTGGGGCACGACGCCGTTGAGGGTGAGGCAGAGGGTGGTCTTGCCTGCGCCAGTGGGGCCGATGAGCCCCACGAACTGGCCCCGCGGGATCCCCAGGGAGATGTCGCGCAGCGCCGCTTCCGGGGAAGACGGATACTGGTAGGAGAGCTTCTCGATCTGCACCAACGCATCGGTCATGGGGTGTGGCTCGTCTCGGCTTGCAGGCCGAGCGGGCTCAGAAGCCGGCCTTGGCGGGCTTCTTGAGACCGATGGCACGCAGCCCGGCGATGACGCCCACGCCGATGACCGTGCCCACCAGGGTGCGGAAGAACTGCTCCACCGGGATGATGGGTACCAATGCCGCCCAGACCTGGGCTGGCCAGGGGTTGACGAAGACGTAGAGCCACATGTTGGCGAAGGTGTGCCCCAGGGCGTTGACCATGAAGCAGCCCAGGAACAGGCCGGCGGCGACCCGGCCCAGGTTCGGGTCGGCGATCCAGCGGCGCGCCAGGGCGCGGGTGGGCAGCACCCACAGCGCCAGCCCCAGCAGGTTGACCGCGCTGTTGGCGAGGGCCAGGGTGGGGGTCACGTCTTTGGTCAGGGCTGTGCCCACGTAGAGCAAGTACGCCGCCAGGAAGAAGAGGAAGGCGTAGAGCCACGCACGGCCGCGCTTCTGCACCAGGATGCCGCCAGCCGCCGTCCAGGCCACCGCGAACAGCGCCGAGGGAAGACCGCCGCCAGCCGTGTGGGGGGCGATGAAGATGCCGATGATGCGACCGATGCCGGCAGCCAAGGCGCCAGCCCATGGCCCTAGCAGGATGCCCACCAGGCCGTAGATGCCTTGGCTCAGGGGGAAGCCGCCGCCGGCGGCGAAGACCACCGAAAACGGGATGAACGACAGCACCACTACCACCGCCGCCAATACTACGATGTACGCTACCGGCGCGCCATCGATCGTGGTGCCTCCGGTCAGGGGAACTTGCCGCTCTTCACCCGTAGGTTCGAAGGGAGCCGCCATCATCTCCTCCTCGCGCCGATCTCGGCTGCGTGGGACCACCTGTGTGTGCCAGCCAACCAGATTATAGCACGGGCGCGCCACGGGTCAAGCGGCGCGGCAAGTGCCGCGGCCGCGCCGCTCCAGACGTCGCCCGTGACGCCGCTGTGTGGCGAGGCATGGCGCGTTTGGCGTGCAGGCCAACCCCGTGTATCCTCAGGGGTGGTGTCAAGTCTGAGCTCGGGGGGCGCGGCCATGGCAGAGGACGCGCCGGAGCAGGGCGGCGGCCCAGTGCTCCGTCTGGGGGTGAGCAGCTGCCTTCTGGGGCAGCCGGTGCGCTACGATGGCGGCCACAAACGCGATCCATTTGTGACAGAGATGTTGGGGCGCTACGTGGAATGGGCGCCGGTCTGCCCGGAGGTGGAGATCGGCCGGCCGATCCCTCGGGGAAGCCTGCGGCTGGTGGGCGCCCCCCCCAGGCCCCGCGCCTGCTGGCCCCGCGCTGCGGCAGCGACCACACCGAGCGGATGCTGACATGGGCCCAGGAGCGCCTGGACGGCTTGGCGCAGATGGGGCTCCATGGATTCATCTTCATGAAGGACTCCCCCAGCACCGGGCTCTTCCGCGTGCAAGTCTACCGCAAGCACGGCATGGCGGAGCGGAACGGCACCGTCCTCTTCCCGCGGGAAGTGCAGCGTCGCCTGCCGCTGCTGCCCCTGGAGGAAGAGGGCCGGCTGCACGATGCCCGTCTGCGAGAGAACTCCATCGAGCGGGTTTTCGCCTACCAGCGTTGGGTGACGTTGTTGGTCGAAGAGCCCACCCCGGCGGGCCTGGTGCGGTTCCACACAGCGCACAAGCTCACCCTCATGTCCCACAGCCCACAGCGGGCGCGGGAGATCGGCCGACTGGTGGCGCAGGCTGGCAACACCGCCTGGGCCGAGCTGGCGGCCGCCTACGGCCAGCAGTTCATGGGCGCGCTGGCTGTGCTCACCACGCCGGGCAAGCATGCCAACGTCCTGCAGCACCTCATAGGCTACGCGAAAGAAACCCTGGCCGCCGACGACAAGGCAGAGTTGCTGGGCCTGATCGCGGACCACCAAACGGGGCTGGCGCCCCTCATCGTGCCGCTGATCGTCTTGGGGCATCGCCTGCGGCGGCATCCGGTGCCCGCGTGGGTGCACCAACAGGTCTACCTGAATCCGTACCACAAGGAGCTCATGCTGTGGAACCACGTCTAGCCCTGGGGGAGCGACGTCCGCCACAGTGCTAGGCAGGGAGCTGGCCTGAGCCAGCAGCAGCGACCTCTGTGTTGGGATCCGACGGCATGGGCTGGGCACTGGGCCTAAGGGCGGCGGCGCCCCAGCTCGAGCTGCGCCGTTGGAGCACACTTCCTCAGGGAGGCGATCATTCGTGCCTACGAACCGGAGCGCGACTTCCTGTCGCTCACCTACCGCGCCCATGGCGGGGTGCTCAACTGGCGCATCGAGCGCTGGAACTACTCCCGCTACTTCGTGGCTCCCATGCTGGCGGCCTGGTTCGAGGATGGGCTGGCAGAGGACGA
>JAAYZY010000603.1 GCA_012514615.1 Chloroflexota bacterium
AGGTTCTCGCCCTGACCGTGGATGTCTACCAACTGCCCGGCCAGTTCGGCCAGAAGCTGCAGGCTGACGGCGCGGCCGTTGACCCGACAGAGGTTGCGCCCGGAGCGGCGGATTTCCCGCGCCAAGATGAGGGAGGTTTCGTCGCCTTCCAGCCCTTGCTCTTGCAGCCAGGGGAGCAGATGCGCCGCCTGCAGGGGCGCGAGGGTGAAGATGCCCTCGACCCGGGCCTCTTCGCAGCCGCCGCGCACCACATCCTGGGTGGCACGGCCGCCCAGCAACAGGTCCACGGCATCGATGATGATCGACTTGCCAGCGCCGGTCTCGCCGGTGAGGATGTTCAGCCCGCGGTGGAACTGCAAGGTCAATCGGTCAATGATGGCGAAATCGCGGATCGACAGCTCGCTCAGCATCGCGCCCCTGCCAGACGGTCAGCGCAGCCGGCCATAGACCGTGCCGATGGCCAGAGCGGCATACACCGCCAGCCAGAGCAGGCCGCCCAGGCTGCGCACGAAGAACCACCAGGCCGCCAGCGTGCCCACGGCCACCCCCACGCTGCAGACCAGCCAGAGGTAGCGCCCGCGCCGCCGCCGCGCCGCCCGCGAGACCGCCTCGGCGATGAGGCCGCCGGCCGCCGGCGCCAGGAAGATGGTCAGCCAACCGATGGAGCCGACAAAGAGCGCCCCCAGGAAACCCAAGAGCGGCGAAATCACGGCAGCCACTGCGTAGTCCTGCTGGCGGATGTTATAGTAGATGCTCTGCTGGCTGCGCACGCACTCTCGGCAGCGGTAGCCTACCTCGGTGAGCACAGCGCAATCCAGGCACATGGGCCGCCCGCAGCGGTTGCAGCGCAAGATGGTCTCGCGAGCTGGGTGCACGGTGCAGCGCATGGGCTCGTCGTCGCCCTGGTCGGGCGCAGGCGGGCGGGCCGGGAACTCTAGACCGTCCATCGCAGCCGCTCCATGAGGGTGCGGTAGAAGTAGGAAGGCGGGCGCAGCCGGACGAAGCGGCAGGTGTAGGGGCTGGCTTCCACCACCACGTCGTCGCCGTCTTCCACCTGCACGTGGAACTGCCCATCGACGGTGAGGATCGCCTCGTGGTCGGTCTGCACCTGCAAGCGCACTGTGGCCCCCTCGGCCAAGACGATGGCCCGGCCGAAACTGAGGTGGGGGGCGATGGGGATGAGCAGGATGTTGTGCAGGTCTGGCGGCAAGATCGGCCCGTCCACCGCCAGGGAGTAGGCGGTGGAGCCGGTGGCGGTGGAGACGATGACGCCATCGGCCACGTAGGTAGTCAGGAAGTCGCCGTTGATGTAGGTGGGCAGGCGTACCACCCGAGCCAGCACCGCTCGGCTGATGACCACGTCGTTCAGTGCCTCGAACGACTGCAGGGACTCGCCTTCTCGCACATGGCTGGCCCGCAGCATGAGGCGCGTCTCCAACCGATACTGGCCGCCCAGAATGCAGCGCCACTGCTCGCGCCAATCTTGGGGCGAGATCTCGGCCAAGAAGCCAATGCGGCCCAGGTTCACGCCCAAGATCGGCACATCTTTGGGTGCAGCCAGGCGGGCAGCGCGCAAGATGGTGCCGTCGCCGCCCAGCGTCACCAGCAGGTCGGTGTCGTCCAGCCCCTGCACGATCCCTTCTTCATCCCAGGCTGAGCACAGCCAGGTGCAGACGCCCAGGCTCTCGGCCTGGCGCTGCATTTCTTGCGCCAGAGGGAACGACTCACTGACCCGTGGGTGGTAGAGGAGGGCGACCCGTTTGACCTGCGGCGATGCCAAGTTCATCCAACCCTTCCCGTGTAGGATGCGAAGCCGTTGCATTCTACCGTAGCGAGGGGCGAATGTCAATCGGCCCGGCGGTCACTGCTTGGGCAGACCGGCCTCGATCAGGGCTTGGAACTCGGCGAAGGGGTAGCCGCCGGTGAGAGGCAGCCCCTGGATGAGGAAGAACGGGGTGCCCCGGGCCCCGCGGCTGTAGGCCGCCAGGACGTCGTCATCCACACGCGCCGCCGCCTGATGCTCCGACAGGCAGGCGTCAAAACGGGCGCGGTCCAGGCCCAGCTCTTGGGCCATCTGCCCGAAGAAGGCCGCCGGCGCGTCGGCTGCCCCCCACTGGGCGTGAGTCTCGAACAGGCGGTCGTGCACGACCCAGAACTGGCCTTGGTCGGCGGCGCACAGGGAGGCTTCAGCGGCGGCGAAGGCGTTGGCGTGGGCAGGGTTGGGCAGTTGGCGGAAGACATAGGCCACCTTGCCGCTGCGGATGTACTGCTCCCGCAGTTGGGGCAAGGTCTCTTGGAAGTGCGCCACGCAGGCCGGGCACTGGTAGTCGGAGAACTCCACGATCATGATGGGCGCTTGCAGGCTGCCCTGGTAAGGGTAGCCATCGGCGGTGACCCCCTGCTCCATGGGCGGCGGCGTGGGCGACGGCGGAGCGCTGCAGGCGCCGAGCGCCAGCACGGCTGACAGCGCCAGCAGGACGATGAAGGATGGTCTCCGGTAGGTGGTCATGGTCCGTCCTTACCTCGGGTACGGGGATCGGCCGTGAGTATACCACAGACGGGCCGCCCGGGCCAACCCTAGCGCAACAGAAGCTCGGACCGGCCGTCGCCGTGGAGATCCCGCAGCGCCCAGCCTCGGAACGCCCCCGTCGGGCTGCTCCACACAGGCTGGAACCCCTGGCCGTCCCAGGCCCAGCGCTCCAGGTGCGCGGCCACGCCGGCCGGTTGGCCTGGCCCGGCCAGGGCGGCCAACACCTGGCCATCCGCCGCCAGCGAGGCGAGGGCCACCAAGGGCTGGTCCAACGGCAGGCGGGCCACCTGGCGGCCCCACAGGGGCGCGCCGGGAAGGCTCTCGGGCGTCTGCGCCCAGACGCACAGGGTGAAGCCGTCGGCGTTCCACTCGCTCACCAGCAGCTCGTTGGCGCCGTCGCCATCCAGGTCGGCGGCGGCCCAGGCGCTCACCTGGACGCCCGGCGGGCTGCGCCAGGCCAGGTTGCGCCCCACGTAGAGGCGCGTCTGGCCGCGCCAGCGCAAGGCCCAGGCTTGGCTTGGGAAGCCCTGGGCGGCAGGGGTTTCGGAAAGCCACCAGCGGCTGGCCGCCTGGCCTTCGGCAGGCTCGGCCGGCGTCCAGGGAGCGGCGAACCAGTCTTGAGCCCAGAGCGGCGCCAGGATGGCCTCGCCGTCGGCAGGCGCGGCCGGCCCCACAGCTCCGTCTTTGGTTGCCAAGGGCGTCAGCCCCACGGCGCGGTACGCCTCCCCCTCCAGTACCAGGGTCAGGGCCGCCGAGGTAGAGGTCTCGAACGAGAAGCCCTGGTCGAAGAGAAAGTTGCCCAGGCTGTAGGCCACCAGGGTGGGCCGCGTGCGCCCCTTGCCTTGCAGCCAAGCCAGCGGTTGCAGGATGTGTGGGTGGTGTCCCCAGATCACATCCGCGCCGGCGTCGGCCAGGCTCTGGGCCACCGTCTGCTGGTAGGCGTTGGGCAGCGGCTCGTACTCCTCGCCCCAATGCACCCCTACGATCACCCAGTCGGCTGCCTCGCGGGCGGCACGCACGTCGCGCTCTGCCCAGCCCAACGGCTGCAAGTGCAGCGTGCCTGGCGTCTCCTTGCCGGCGGGCAGAGCCGCGCCCAAGCCCTCGTAGGCCAGAAAGGCCAGACGCAGCCCCTTGAGGTCCAGGATGAGTGGGGCGCGGGCTGCCTCGGCGTCGACGCCATAGCCAAGGGCGGCGATATCCACATCCGCCAGCGCCTGCACCGTCTCCACCAACCCGTCCACGCCGTGGTCGGTGGCGTGGTTGTTGGCCACCGACAGCAGGTCGAAGCCAGCCTTGCTCAGGAGGTGCGCCTTCGCGGGCTCGGTGGTCAGGTTGTAGTTCTGCACCGTTCGGGGGGCCACGGTGAGGGGCGACTCCAGGTTGCCGATGGCCAGGTCGGCCCCCTGCAGCAGCGGCCAAACCGCCTCCAGCGGGTAGTCGTCTCCTTCGACCGAGATCTGGTCGGCCACGTGGCGGCCGACCATCACATCGCCCACCAGCACCAGGCGCAGCGGTTCGGGGCCCTGGGCCGCCCCAGGGCAGGGGATGGCGGCGCAGATGAGCAGGACAAGCAGCAAGGTTGGGCAGCGACGCATGGCTCTCCTCGACAGACCGGCAGGCGGATGATGCCGCATTATACCACGGCGGCCCCCATCGCCGACACACGAAGCCCTCTGCCACTCCAGGTTGGGGAGTGACAGAGGGCTGAGTTGTCCAGAGACCGCAGGTCTCCGCCGGCGGCGGCAGGAACGGCCTGCGCAGCCGCCGCCTCGCCCCGAGCCAGACTAGCGCTCGCCCAGGTGCCGATCCAGCATGTAGAGACTGTGGCCCTTGTCGCCGACCATCTTCAGCGTGTCGATGATCTCTGTGGCGTTGGCCTCTTCTTCCACCTGCTCTTCGATGTACCACTGCAGGAAGATCTGGCTGGCGTAGTCCTTGTCTTCCAGAGCAATGACGTACAGGTTGTTGATCATGGAAGTGACCAAC
>JAAYZY010000604.1 GCA_012514615.1 Chloroflexota bacterium
CGAGCGCTACCTGGCCCAGGCAGAGGTGGCCGGACAGCCCGGGTTCCGCCAGTTGGCCAACGAGCTGCAAGACGGCTTCCGCTGGCGCACGGAGGTGACCTACCAGCACCAAGAGAGCGGCGAGCCGTTGCACGCGGTGCTCTTCTTCGAACAGTGGGGCGCCACCATCTTCGTCCATCGGGTGGTGGCGCCTGAAAGCCGTTGGGCCGAAGTGGCGCCCTGGGTGGCGCGCCTGGCCGACAGCTTCGAGGCCTATGAGGCCGGCCTGCACCTGATCCCCGAAGGCTGGATCCCCTTTGCCCACACGGTGGCTGGTTTCGAGATGCTCTACCCTGAAGGCTGGGAGGAAGAGGCGGACGATGCGGGGATCACCCTGCGGCTGGCCGACGGCGCGGCCGGTTTCGCTGTGCAGGGGGCGCCCCTGGAAGAGGGAGGGCCGCTCTCGGCCGAAGAGTGGGGCCAAGCCGTGCTGGCCGAACTGCGGGCCCAGCACCCGGACTTGCAGATCTGGGTGGAAGGCCGCGGCCGCCTGGCGCAGCTTGGCGGCTGGTACGCCGAGGTGGAGTTCGCCAACGCCCAGGGCCAGGCGGTGCGCGAAGCCTGGACCGTGGCCCTGAGCGCCGAGTGGAACTGGCGCTACACCATGCGCTACTGGTCGCCAGCGGCCACGTGGGACGAGCACCTGCCGGACTTCCGACTGGCGCGCCAGGGGCTGCGGGCCACGGCGCCCGACCGATGAGAATGCGAGCCTTTGCACTAGGGGGACCCTTACTTTGAGCCAGCTTGAGGTAACAGCCCACCCGGCGACACCCACATCTGCACACGCGGAGCCCACGCCCTTCCGCCTGCGGGTGGTGCTGCTGATGAGCCTGGGGCACCTGACCAACGATCTCTACGCCAACTCACTGACGCCGATCATCCCGCTGCTCATCCAGGAGTTCGGCCTTTCCATGACCATGGTGGGGCTGCTGACGACCCTGCGCATGCTTTCGGGGCAGGTGGCGCAACCCCTCTACGGCTTCTTGGGCGACCGGCTGGGCCGCCGCTGGCTGTTGGGGCTGGGGCCGCTGCTCACCGTTGCCGTCATGGGGCTTAGCGGCTGGTCGCCTAGCTACGGGGTGCTGGCCTTGCTGGTGGTGGTGGCCGGCGTCGGCACCGCCGCCTTCCACCCCCAGGGCGCGGCCCTGGCTGGCGCGGCCAGCGGCCGGCGGCACAACCTGGGGATGGGCCTCTTCCTTTCCGGCGGCTCGCTGGGGGCCGCGCTGGCCCCGTGGCTCATCGTGCCCATTGTGTCCAAACTGGGCCTGCGGGCCACCCTGCTGGCCGCCGTGCCCGGGCTGCTGGTGGCTCTCTATCTCCTCTGGAGCCAGGGGCGGCTGCAGTGGCCCCGCACCCTCCAGCGGCGCACCTGGAAGCCGAACTTCAACGGCAACGGCCGAGCTTTGGGCCTGTTGGTGGCGGTGGCTTCCTGCCGCACGGTGGTGGAAAGCAGCGTCCTGGCGTTCTTGCCGGTGCTGCTGAAGGATCAGGGGCTGACGCTCATGGGCTCGGCGGCGGTGCTCTC
>JAAYZY010000605.1 GCA_012514615.1 Chloroflexota bacterium
GCTCTACTCCGTCCTCTACATTCTACACCAATTCTACCACCCTGTGAACAATGACGGCCGCCACGAGCCCCTTGGCAAATCGGCCCGATGGCGGTATAATGAGGATGCTGTGATGCTCTCTCAGGGAGGAGGCCTTTGTCGCTGCTCACCCCTCCGACAGCCCGCCGCTTGCGCCGCCGGTTCTTCGATGCGGGCCTCTGTGCCAGCGCGAGGAGTTGGCCCGGTGCTGCAGTAGCGCCGTCCCCCAGGCACTGCTCCATCGGCCGTCTGCCGCAACCGCTCTGCTCAAGCGGCCTTTCTGCATCCATGGCCCAGTGAGGAGCCCCATGCGCCAGATCCCTTCCCACCAGATCACCGAGACGGTGGCCCGCCTGTGCATCGAGGCCAACTACCAGTTGGGCCCTGACGTGGTGGCCGCTCTACAGCGCGCCCTGGCCGCGGAGGAATCCCCGGCCGGCCGTGATGTGCTGCGGCAGCTGCTGGACAATGCAGCCATCGCCGCAGCCGGCCACGCCCCCCTCTGCCAAGACTGCGGCGTGGCGGTGGTCTTCGTGGAGATCGGCCAGGACGTCCACGTGGTGGGCGGCGGCCTGAACGAAGCCATCGAAGAAGGGGTGCGCCGAGGCTACCGCGAGGGCTATTTGCGCAAGTCCATGGTGCGGCAGCCGTTCACCGCCCGCCAGAACACCACAGACAACACGCCGGCGGTCATCTACACCGAGGTGATCCCGGGCGACCGGCTGCGCCTGACGGTGGCGCCCAAGGGCGGCGGCAGCGAGAACGTGAGCGCCCTGGCGATGCTCAAGCCGGCCGACGGGCGGCAAGGGGTGATCGATTCTGTGGTGCAGACAGTGGACCGCTCCGGGGCCAACCCCTGCCCGCCCATCATCGTGGGCGTGGGCGTGGGCGGCACGGCCGAGCGGGCAGTCCTGCTGGCCAAGCGGTCGCTGCTGCGGGCGGTGGGAGAGCCGCACCCCGACCCCGAGGTGGCCGAGGTAGAGCGGGAGATCTTGCGCCGAGTGAACGACCTGGGGATCGGGCCGCAGGGCTTTGGGGGGCGGATCACCGCCCTGTCGGTCCACCTAGAGGTGATGCCATGCCACATGGCCAGCCTGCCGGTGGGTGTGAACATCCAGTGCCACTCGGCGCGCCACAAGGAGGCGACCCTGTAGATGTCTGACCTGCTGACTGCCCCACCTTCGGGCCTGCCCGGCCGCCTGAAGAGCGGGCTGCTTTTCGCCTTCGTCGGCTTCGCCGCCAACGCCGTGCTGGGCTTCCTGCTGAACCTCTGCACGGCGCCTCTGGCGGCCTTGTTGGGCGCGGCTGCAGGCTGGTTGGCCGCGCGGTGGGAGGCTGCGCCCACCGCTGCCAACGCCCGCCAGGGGGGCCTGACGGCCGGTCTGCTGACCGGCCTGGGCAGCGCGCTGGGCAGCAGCACCGGCGGCCTGCTGGGCGCGCTGTGGGCCGGCGCCTCCGTCGTTCAAACGCTGGGCCAGCAGGCGGGCGCGCCGTTCTCCGAATCGACCTTCTGGACCACTGCGGTGGCCACGGTGGGGTGCCTGGGTCTTTCCGGCGGCGGTCTGGCCGCGCTCTTGGGTTCGTTGGGCGGGCTGGCCTGGTTCGAGGGGCAACACCCTGCCGCTGCCGCGGGGGCGCCCCCGGCCATGGGCGGGCAGCGCGGGGCGCTCCTCTGGATCGGCGGCTTGCTGGCCCTGACGGCCTGCTGCGCAGCCGGGTTCGCCGTGCTTTCGGGGCTGACCGTGGTTGGGCTGTTCGAGGGGGGCGGGCTCTTCGGACCGTAGAGGCACATGGGGGAGGTGGGCAGTGCATTTGACCACGCCACTGACCGATGACGACGTGGCCCAGTTGCGGGCTGGCGATGCCGTGACCCTTTCCGGGGTGATCTACGTGGCCAGGGACGCCGCCCACAAGCGCCTGGGGGAAGCCCTGGACCGGGGGGAGCCCCTGCCGCTAGAGCTGCCCGGCCAGGTGGTCTACTACATGGGGCCTTCGCCGGCCCGACCTGGCCATCCCATCGGCGCGGCCGGGCCTACCACCAGCGGCCGCATGGACCCCTACGCCCCCCGCCTGATGGCTGAGGGGCTGAAGGGGATGATCGGCAAGGGCAACCGCTCGGCCGCCGTGAAGGAGGCCATGCGCCGGTACAAGGCGGTCTACTTCGGGGCCGTGGGCGGGGCAGGGGCGCTCATCGCCCAGTCGGTGCGATCCGCCGAGGTGGTGGCCTACCCAGAGTTGGGGCCCGAAGCGCTGCAACGCCTGGTGGTGGAGGCGTTCCCAGCCGTGGTCATCAACGACATCTACGGCGGCGACGCCTACGAAGATGGGAAGGCGAAGTACAGGAGATGACGCCAGCGAGGTGAGGCGATGCGCGTGCAACTGTCTCGGGAGGTGGTGGGCAGCGACCTGGTGCGCCAGGTGCAGGAGATCAGCGGGCAAGACCTGCTGGCCTGCTATCAGTGCGGCAAGTGCGCCGCCGGCTGCCCCGTGGCCTTCGCCATGGACCTCCTGCCCAGTCTGGTGATCCGCCTGGCCCAGCTCGGCCTCATCGAGGAACTGCTGGAGACCGAGACCATCTGGCTCTGCGCCGCCTGCCAGACCTGCTACACCCGCTGCCCCAAAGGGGTGGACCTGTCGCGCATCATGGAGGCGCTGCGAGAGCTGGCCCTCAAGGCTCGAGGCGACCACCTGAGCGTGGATCACCTGTCGCGCGCTGAGCTGGGCGAGTTCCCCCAACAAGCGTTCATCGCCGGGTTGCGCAAGTACACGGCCTGAGCGGCCGTGCCCCCACAC
>JAAYZY010000058.1 GCA_012514615.1 Chloroflexota bacterium
ACTACCAGGTAGACATCGGCTTCGCCCTGTGTGTGGCTCACCACGAAAGCCGCTTCAGCAGTGGGGCGGTGGGCGATGACGGGGCGGCCGTGGGCCTGTACCAGTTCTGGCTGCCCACCTGGCGCATGTTCCGGCGGCAGATGGGCTTGCCCACCGAAGACTGGCGCACCAGCCAAGAAGAGAGCATCAAGACCGCCCTGTGGGCCTTCGCCCACGGCTATCGGCTGCACTGGGCGGTGGTGAAGAAAGGGTTGTGCCCATGAGCGAGTTCCACGTGCGACCCTGGCAGGCCCAGCCGGTCGATGCCCAGGCCGTCTTGCTGGTGGACGGTGAGACGTTCGACGAGTGCCCCTACGACGAGGCCGAGCTGACGGCGCTGGCCGCCTCTGGGGGCCTGCCCATGTGGCTGGCCTGGCAAGGCCCCGAGCCGCTGGGCTACGTGAGCGCCTTCCCCACGGAGGGGCTGGCCGGCCCGCGCTGGGAGATCGACCTGCTGGCGGTGCGCCCGGCGTTCCGCCGCCAGGGGGTGGCCGAGGCCTTGTTGGCCGCGGCCATGGCGGCGCGCCCGGCGGAGGCCGCAGCGCGAGCCTGGGTGACCACGCGCAACCACGGCTCCGCGGCCGCCTTCGGCAAGGCCGGCTTCGCCGCGGGGAAAACGCTCCTGGAACTGTGGGCCTACACCATCCGCGGCCTGCAGCCGCGCCCGCCTGACCCGCGCTGGCCGGCGGTGCGCCTGGCGGCCTCCTCGGCCGACCGGGCAGCCTGGGCGCGGGGCTTCGCCGGCCGCGAAGCCCCTGCCCTGGCCGCTCGTCTGGCGGCGCTGGCGGAGGGGGGTGCACACATCTGGTTGGCCGAAGCCGACGAGCGAGCTGCTGGCTTGCTGGCGCTGCCGGTGCAGACGCTGCACTACCGCGGCCTCTGGCTGGAGAGCATCTGGTCCCAGGGCCAGGGGTCCACCGTCGCCCCCCTGCTGGCCTGGGCTGTGGAGCTGGCCAAGGCGCAGGAGCTGGACGATGTGGGCGTCATGCTGCCGGCGGAGGCGCGCTGGCGAGACACGCTGCCAGCCGAAGGGTACAGCTACGTGGACGACTACCAGGAGTATCGCCTAGAGTAGCACCAGGACGATGCCGCCCAAGGTAGTCAGGATGCCCAGCACGGTGCTCATCCCCGGCACTTCCCCCAGCAGGAGCGCGCTCAGCGCCACGCCGCCGGTCACTTCTTGCGTAGCCACCAGATTCACGTAGGCGGCGTGGGTGTACCGCAGCGCGGCGTTGTACAGGGTGTGGCCCAGGGCCAGCGGGAAGACGCCCAGGGCCAGCACGGAGAGGGTCTGAGGTGCGCCCCAACCGCCGCTGGGCCAGAGTAGCACCGCTGGGGTAAGCCAAAGGGCAGCCATGCCGTAGACGCCGAAGGCATAGGTGAGCAGCGGGTAGCGGGCCCGCTGTGACCGCCCAGCCACCGAATAGAACCCAAAACAGACGGCTGAGCCCAGCGCCAGCAGGTCGCCCAGGGCCATGCGCGAGGTGAAGGCCGGTTCGAAGCCAGCCATCACCGCTACCCCCAACACCGCCGCTAGCACGCCCAGGTATTTGCGGCCGGCCAGCTTCTCCCCCAAGAGGAGGGCCGAGAGGATGGCCACGAAGATGGGCGAGGTGTAGGTCAGCGTCAGCGAATGGGCCACGGTGGTGTAGCTGAGGGAACTGATGTAGAACCAGAAGTGGAGCGCCGTGACCAGGCCGAAGAGGGCCAGGCGCGGCAGGTCGCTCAGAGCCAGGCGGGGCCGCTCGCCCCGCAGGGTAGCCAGGGCCCACACCGCCGTGGTCGCCACCGCCAGGCGGCCCCAGGCGATCTCCCAGCCGGTGAGAGGCGCACTCCAGCGGATCAGCACCGGCGTGGTGGAGAAGAAGAGCACCGCCAGGCCCACCAGGGCCAGGCCGCGGCGCGAGTCTCCGTCTGCAGCGTGCGTCATGGAGCGGCTATGCGCCCACAGCCAACCAAGGGAAAGCCCCTCCCAGCGGCAGCGGCGTTTGGGCCGGCACCGCCGGCTGCGGCAAGGCCACCACCACCATGGAGATGATCATGCTGAGGATGATGAGGACGCCCAGGAGGTAGAAAACCGCCTGAGAAGGGTTGCGCCGGATCCTCTGCCACAGGCTCAACTGCCCCGCGCCTCGTTTGTTCGTCTTGGCCACACTTGCCTCCGTACTGGTGCTTCACGTGGTGTGGCGCATTATACCACAGCGCAGCCTTGCCAACCAAGCGCCAGGCCGCGCCTGGGCCCAAGGCCCCGTCTCTGGCGCACCGGCGCACCCTGTGGTACACTACGTCCCAAGGGAGCGTGCACCGCCTGGACAGCGAGAGGGTGTGGCCATGACCCAGCCAACAGAGCCGCTCATCCGCCTGGAGCAGCTGGGCAAGATCTACCAGATGGGCAAGGTGGAGGTGGCCGCTTTACGCGGCCTCTCCCTGGTCGTCAACCGCGGCGAGGTGCTGGCCATTATGGGCCCCAGCGGGTCGGGCAAGTCCACTCTGATGAACATCATCGGCTGCCTGGACCGCCCCACCAACGGCCGTTACCTGCTGGAAGGAACCGACGTGAGCCAGATGGACGACAACCAACTGGCGGTGATCCGCAACCGAAAGATCGGCTTCGTCTTCCAGACCTTCAACCTGCTGGCCCGCCACACCGCCCTCTCCAACGTGGAACTGCCGTTGATCTACAGCGGGACACACGACCGCCGGCAGCGCGCCCTGGCCGCCCTGGATAGCGTGGGCTTGGCCGACCGGGTACACCACCGCCCCAACGAGCTCTCCGGCGGCCAGCAGCAGCGGGTGGCCATCGCTCGGGCCCTGGTGACCGAGCCTTCCATCATCCTGGCCGACGAACCCACCGGGAACCTGGATTCCAGGGCAGGCGCCGAGGTCATGCGCATCTTCCAGCAGCTGGGCCAAGAGCGGGGGCTGACCATCATCTTGGTGACCCACGACCCCACCGTGGCCCGCTGCGCCCGAAGGATCATCACCCTGCGCGACGGACGAGTGACCAGCGACGAAGCGGTGAACGAGCGGTGCGCCTGGCTGGACGAAAGCACCCAAGAGAGCGACGAGGGGTAGGAGGAGGCGAACGTGGCGGAGACGATCCGCAGCTTCGTGGCCATCGAGCTGAGCCCCACGGTGCTGGCAACGCTCACGCAGATCATGGCCAACCTGAAGGGGCAGCTTCCCCGCGGCGCGCTGCGCTGGGTGCAGCCCGGCGGCATCCACCTGACGCTGCAGTTCCTGGGCGACGTGCGCGCCGAGCAGGTGCAGGCGATCACCCAGGCGCTGGGGCGGGCCGCGGCGACCGTCCCCCCCTTCACCCTGCAG
>JAAYZY010000606.1 GCA_012514615.1 Chloroflexota bacterium
CTAGGCTTCGTGCAGGAGGTCTTCCCGGAGTCGCCGGCCAGTCAGGCCTGGCCGCAGGTGGCCTTCGTGCCGGCCCAGGGGCAGATGCAGATGGTCTGGCTGGAAACGTCCAGCGACGGCCGCCAGGAAGTACGAGCCGTGCGCCTCGACAGCAGCGGCGCGGTCGCCGGCCCAGTCCGCACCGTCTCCCCCACCGGCGAGGCGGCCGGCGCGCCGGCGCTTGCCCACCACGCGGCCACTGGCCAGACGCTGGTGGTCTGGCCAGCGTGGGGCTCTGGGGCCATCCGGGCGCGGCTCCTCTCCGTCGACGGCGAGCCTGCAGGCGAAGCATTCAGCCTGGGCACGGGCCAGAACCCCAGCGTGGCGCAGAACGGCAGCGGCTTCTTGGTGGTTTGGGCCCAGAACGGCGACATCTTCGCCCGAGTCCTCCAGGCGGATGGCCAGCCTGCGGCCGCTGCCATCACCTTGTGCAACGCCGCTGGCATCCAGGGCAACCCAACCGTGGCCGCCTCCCCCGTTGCCACGCAGTACCTGGTGGTGTGGGAAGACGCCCGGGCCGGGTCCCAACCGCGCCCCTATGGCCGGGTGGTAGACGCCTCCGGTGCGCCCCAGGCCCCGGAAACGGCCTTTTCCACCAGTTGGGGCCAGAACCCCGTGGCGGTCCCCTCTGCCGACGACCGCGGGTTCTTACTCACCTGGCGAGATACGGACATCCACGTGATGCCGCTTTCCTTGCTGGGCAGCCCCATGGCCAACCCCAGGCGGCTCACGGCCGAAGGGCCCCGGGAGTACCAACCGGCCATCGCCTACAACGCCTCCCACAACGACTATCTGGTGGCCTGGACAGCCAACCACTACATCCCCAACGGCCTCACCCTGGCCCACCTGCACCATGCGGTGCTGCGCTCGCTGGTGGCGCAGGGCCTGCCGATCACGCCCACCTTGGACGGCGACATCAGTGAATGGGCTGCCTCGCCGGGCCTCGCCCTGAACGGCGAGAGCGCCTACTACCGCAACCCCAGCACGGCGCCCAGCGCAGACGACATCTCTGCCAACGTCTTCGTGGGCTGGCGGCAGGAGGCTCTGTTCTTCGCCTTCGACGTCACCGATGACGTGGTCGTCACCGCTGGCGGCCCCGACACGGCCGACACCTTGGAGGTCGGCTTGGACGGCCTGCACAACCACGTGGGCTACGGGGCAGACGACTTCCAGTTCCAGGTGACTGCCGGCGGCGCCGTGTTCAACCGCGGCGGCCCTGCCCCGGCCGGCGTGACGGCGGCGGCCCGGTTGCGGCCCGGCGGCTACACCGTGGAGCTCAGCATCCCGTTGAGCCTCCTTTCGTCCCACACTCCCCAAGAAGGGCAGATCATGGGTCTGAACTTCGGCCTTCGCGACCACGACGACGCGCCGGACGCGAGCCACACCCTGATCTGGAAGGGGACCAGCACCGCCGACAGCTCGGTGAAGTACGGCCACCTGGAGTTCAGCAGCCTGCCCACGCGCCTGGTGCAAGCGCAGGCTGCAGCCGTCCCGCCAGCCATCGACGGCGACCTTTCCGATTGGCCGTCGGGCGACGAGACGATCCTCAACATCTACACCGCCGCCTTCATCCCTCGTGGTCTCCCGTCGCCCAGCGATTCCAGCGCTTCCTTGCGCGCCATGTGGGACCCCAGCTACCTCTACTTCGGCATTCGGGTGACCGATGACGTCATCATCAACGACAGCGCCGACGTCTGGCACGACGACGAGATCGAGATCGCCGTGGACGGGCTGCACGACCACGCCAAGACCGCCTTGGGCGACGACCACCAGGTTACCATCAACGCCGACGGCCGGGTCACCGACTTCGGCATCCCCATCACGTGCACGTACCAAGCCATCACCGCCGACGCGGCCGGCTGGACGGTGGAGTGGGCCATCCCGGTGGCTCACCTGAACGCCGGGCCGTTCGTCACCAACAAGCTGATGGGTCTTACCTGGGGCCTGCACGATGACGACGATGGCGGCAACTACGACAGCTACATGATCTGGGAAGGAACCCGCACCAACAGCAGCGACGCCTCCTATGGGCACCTTCTGCTGGTGGGCAGCGCCGCGTGGCCCGATGTGACGCCCACCCTGACGGTGGTGCCCTCGGCCACGCCCACGGCCACCCACACGCCGGGAACGCCGCCTATCCCCACCGCCACCCGCACAGCTTCCGCCACGGCCACGGCCACCGGCACCGCCACGCGCACGCCTTCAGCCACACCCACCGCCAGCGCGACCGGGACGGCCACGGCCACGCCCACGCGCACGCCCACCAGCAACCCGTTGGCTACGGCCACGCCCTCCCACACACCATCGCCTACGGCCACCCGAACCGCCACGCCATCGCCCACCAAGACGCCAACCCAGACGCCCACAGCCACCCCCACTTGGACGGCGACGCGGACACCCAGCCCAACCGGTACGCCTACCCACACGCCCACCGCCACCGCCACGGCGACGCCAACACCCACGGCTACGGCCACGCCGTCCATCACCCCCACGCCTTCGGTGACGCCCACGGCGACCGCCAGCGCCACAGCCACAGCCACGCCAACGGCCACAGCTACGGCCACGCCCACCGCCACGGCAACGGCCACAGCCACGCCGTGCCCCGACGCCTTCGAACCCGACAATCGGCCGGAGGAGGCCGCCTGGATCGTGGTCAACGGGTGGCCGCAGACCCACAGCTTCCATGAGCAGGGCGACGTGGACTACGTGCGCTTCTTCGCTGAGCCGGGACGCGTCTACACAGTCCGGACCTTCGACCTAGCCGCTGCGCCCCAGGTCGACACCGTGCTGGCCCTGCTGGACAAGGACGGCGTGTCCCTGCTGAAGGTGAACGACAACGAGGCCACCGATTCGCTGGCCTCCCTGGTCACCTGGGGCCCCATCGAGGCCGGCGACTACTTCGTGATGGTCTTCCAGAAGGACCCGCGCCAGAGCGGCTGCGACGCCCTCTACTCGGTGGAAGTCACCGGCCGCGTGCCCACTGCCGAGCCCACCGCCACGGCCACTCGGCAGCCGCTGCGCCGGCTCTTCGTGCCCTTCATCGTCCGCTGACGCGAACCTGGGTCTCCATCTGCCCCATGCCAGCCGCCCTACTGGCCGCCTTGTGCCCCGCGGTGCCGGGTGCTATAATCCTGCCACAGATCGCGGGGCGGGTGAGGCTTCGAGATGCATACCTGGCAGAACGTCTTGGTGGTGATCAAGGGGGGCGGCGACTTGGCCAGCGGCGTGGCCTACCGCCTCAAGCGCGCCGGCTTCCCGTTGGTCATCTTGGAACAGGAGCGCCCCACCGCGATCCGCCGCGCCGTCGCCTTTGCCCAGGCCGTTTTCGACGGTCAGACGACGGTGGAAGGCGTGACTGCCCTCCGGGTTGCCGACGCGGCAGAAGCCCGACGGCTGCTCCAGGGCCCCCGCATCCCCCTGCTGGTGGACCCCGAAGCCCGCTCCTTGCCACAGCTCCAGCCGATGGTGCTGGTGGACGCCACCCTCTGCAAGCGCGAGCCCACCACCCGCCAGGGCGACGCACCCTTTGTGGTGGGCCTGGGGCCAGGCTTTGTGGTGGGGGTCCATGCCCACGCCGTGGTGGAGACCCAGCGGGGCCACTCTCTGGGGCGCGTCCTCTGGTCGGGATCGGCCACGCCAGATAGTGGCGCGCCCGGGCTCGTGGGTGGCAAGGGAGCAGAGCGCGTCCTGCGAGCCCCGACGGCCGGGCCTTTCCGCGCCCTGCAGTCCATCGGCCAGCTAGTGAGCGCAGGCGAGGCCGTGGCCCTGGTGGGCGATGCGCCCGTGACAGCGCCCTTCGCAGGTGTGCTGCGCGGCCTGCTGGCCGAC
>JAAYZY010000059.1 GCA_012514615.1 Chloroflexota bacterium
CACCAGCTCCAAGGCTTGGCATTCCCACAGGCCATCCACCGCCTGGGACCGTACCTGGTCGTCGGCGTCCTCCAGGCACACGCGCAACACCGCGTGGAAGTTCAATTCGATATGGTCTTCGGCCAACTTGATCAGCCGCTGCACCACCTTGCGGCGCAGGGCCGGCAGGGCCTGACCCCAAGCCCCCCGGAGCTGCTCTCGCTGACTGTGGGATAGGTCGGACAGCAGGCGGAGCTGACGGGCGCTGGGTGCGCCGGCCTCCGTACCGCTCAGGCCCTGCAACAGTTGGTCGAACTCAGAACTCATGCCTCGTCTTGAGAGCAGCGCTCTCACCTCCTCCATAGCGGCGCCGCCACGGCGGCGAGATTTGCCCCTATTGTAACACACGGCTAGGCCAGCGGTCAACGGCAGGCGCAGCGCTGGCCTGCCCGGGCGGGGGAACGCCTTGGGGAATTGACGGCCGCCAGCCCTTGGCGTATAGTAGGGGAGACGCTGCCGATGGCGCGCAGCGCCGTCCCTCATCCCCCCAACAGGAGGCGCCCCATGCCGCAGATCGGCGAGATGGCCCCGGATTTCGCGCTGGCTTCGGACGCCGGCGAGATGGTCCGCCTGTCGGACTTCCGAGGCCGCAAGGTGGTTTTGTACTTCTACCCCAAGGCGGGGACCAAAGGCTGAACGGACCATGCCATCGGATTCCGGGATGAATCCGACCGTTTGAACGAATCCAACGCGGTGGTCATCGGCGTCAGTCCCGACAGCCCAGGCGCTCTGCAGCGGTTCCGCGCCAAGCAGAGCCTGCCGTTCATCCTGCTTTCGGACCCAGAACACCAGGTGGCGGAGCTCTACGGCGTTTGGGGCGAGAAGAAGATGTACGGCAAGAGCTACTTCGGCATCATCCGCAGCCACTTCGTCATCGACGAGGCAGGGAAGATTGCCGATGCGCAGGTGAAGGTAGGCCCGGCTGAGAGCGTGTCCAAGGCGGTGGAGTTCGTGCTGAGCCGCTAGGCGGCTTCGGCCAGGAACTGCTGCACTTCCCTCTGCGCCTGTGCGAAGCGGTGCAGCAGTTCCTGGTCGCTGCCCTTGAAGCGCTCCACTGCCTGGCGGGAGCAGACTGCGCAGCCTTGCCAGGCGCGGAAGCTGCCCTGCTCGCAGGTGGCGCACCGGCTGATCTGGGTGATGAGGAGCATGAAAGCCACCACATCGTCGTGCTCTTCCGGCAGGGCCGCAACGCGCCGCACCAAGGCCTGCCATTCCGGCCCGCGCAGGGTGGCTAGGCCGGCGATGAGCCGGTAGGGGAACAACAGCTCGGTCTTGGAGTCCATGGTCCGCATCCTCTTGCAATAATTATTATCAGTTCAATTGTCACAATTATACTCGGCGCTGCTGCGGTTGTCAAGGGGCATTTCCGGAGAACGGCGCAGCCTGGACGAGGGCCGACCTCTGAGCCGGTCGGCAGACTCCCAAGGGTTCGACGCACGTCGGTCTCCTGTGGTATAATGGGGGTGGTAGGACGGTGATGTCTGGCCGAGGTAGCTCAGTGGGTAGAGCACGTGACTGAAAACCGCGGTGTCCCCAGTTCAGGTCTGGGCCTCGGCACCTGGGTCGGCAGCGCAAGCGCGGGCCGCCACTTCGCACAGGGGGGATGAGGATGCAGAAGCTGGGCGTAGGCGTGTTGGGGGCGGGTAACGTCTCCACAGAGCACATCCGGTCGTACATGCGCAATCCCCAGGCGGAGGTGGTGGCGCTCTACAGCCGCACCCGCGAGACTGCGGAGCAGCGGGCCGCATTGACGGGCCTGAGCTGCCCCATCTACACCGACCTGGAGAAGTTCCTTCAGGACGAGCGGATCCAAGCCGTGTCCATCTGTACCACCAACGACGTGCATGCCCAGCACACCATCGCTGCGGCCCAGGCAGGCAAGCATGTGCTCATCGAGAAGCCGGTGGCCCTGAACCTGGCGGACCTGCACGCTATGGACGCGGCAGTGCGCAAGGCTGGCGTGCGCTCCATGGTCTCTTTTGTCCTGCGCCGCAACCCCCAGGTGCGCATGATGCGCCGCCAGTTGGACGAGGGCGCTATCGGCGATGTCTTCATGGCCGAGGTGGACTATTGGCACAGCACCCACCGCGCTGTGCCCGGCCAGTGGATGAGCCAGAAGGCCCGCGCCGGCAGCGTCTTCCTCATGGGCGGGTGCCACGCCGTGGACGCTGCCCGCTTCCTGGTGGGGCAGGAGGCGGTGGAGGTGAGCGCCTACTCCACCAAGGGCAAAGGACGGGCGTACTATGACTATGACCCCACCGTCATCGCCCTGGTGCGCTTCGCCAGCGGGGCCATCGGCAAGATCTCGGCCACCATGGAATGCGAGATGCCCTACGCTTTCAACATCATCCTCATGGGCGACAAGGGCACCTTGTGGGATGACCGCATCTGGTCCCACATGCTGGCTGGGCAGACCGACTGGGCCCGAGTGCCCACGGTGCGCCCCAGCAGCGGCGACGTGGCGCATCATCCGTTCCAGGCTCAGATCGATGACTTCGTGGCCGCCATCCTCAGCGGCACGCCGTTGCAGCCGGACTTGCCGGATGCGGTGCGGACCCACGAGGTGGTGCTGGCCATCGACCGCTCTGTGGCGGCCGGAGGGAAGGCCGTCTCACTGCCGCTGCAAGCGTAGCCGCTGCGGCCGGAAGGGGCGCCGATGACCACCCAACCATTGCTCGACTTCTCGGTCTTCTCCCACGGGCCGCTGCTAGATGGCCACGTGCATCTGTGGCCAGCGGTCCAGCCGGAGGCGCTGTGGGCCGTGCTGCAGGCCACAGGGGCCGCCCGCTGCAACGCCGTGGCGGTGGCGGCCCTGGCCGACCAGCCGCTGAACGAGACGGTCTGGCGCTTTAAGGCGGCGTCGCAAGGGCGAGCCTACGCATTCGGCGCCTTGGACTACAGCGCTCACTTCGCTGGCGGCACACTGGAGCCGGACGATCTGGCGGCCCAAGCCTGCGCCCTTTGGCAGCGCGGGTTCGACGGCATCAAGATGGTGGAGGGCAAGACGGCGGTCTATCCCTCCCTGCCAGGGCGCTTCGACAGCCCATTCTTCGAGCCGTTCTTCGCCTGGATGGAGGAGCAGGGCGTCCCGATCCTCCTGCATGTGGCCGACCCGCAGCGCCTGTGGGAGGCCGACCGCGTCGGCGTGGAGCGCTGGTCCTATGCCGGCGGGGGTTTCCCCAGCCGCCAGGAGCAGTACGCCGAGCTGGAGCGGCTGCTGGGGCGCCACCCGCGGCTGCGGCTGATTCTGGCCCACTTCCTCTTCCTGTGGGACGATCTGCCGGCGGCGGCAGCGTTCTTGGAGGCGCACCCCAGCGCGGCTCTGGACCTGGCCCCGGGGGTGGAGGGCTACCTGATGCTGAGCCGCACCGCGGCCCAGGCCGGCGAGTTCCTCCGGCGCTACCAGGAGCGGATCATCTACGGCACCGACATGGGGGCCGGGCCGCTGTTGGATTCGCCAGCCCAGGCCCCCCTGCCCCGGGAGGCGGCCCGCGCCTGGCTGGTGAGAGCCTTCCTGGAGACCGACTGGACTCTGCCCATGCCCTCTGGCGCCGGCTGGGGCGCCGACCCCTTTGCTGGGCAGCTGCTGCAGGGCTTGGCGCTGCCGCCGCCGACGCTGGAGCGGCTGTACCGCCTGAACTTTGAGGAGTGGGTAGGGGCGGCCCCGAGGCCCCTGGCCTGACGGTCAAGGCGGGGAGGTAGCCCGCAGGGTGGCTGCGTTGCGGCCCGCTGGGCGGCGCACCCGCAGTCGGGCTCTCTTCATTGCTCGCACTTTGACAGGCCAATCTTGTCGTGCTATAATAAATCCGCAAAACACGATTTCTCTAGGCAAAATAGCAGTCCAGCAGGCAAAAACTCGCAAGAAAGGATGTGAATTGTCTATGATCGCCACCGCACAGACAGTAGCCGGCACGGAGCAGTTCGCCTCCGTAGGCTTGGAAACCCTCGGCGTCCGCTATGGATTGGCCTCCAACAATCCCCATCTGATCCTCAACCCGGAGTTCTACGGTCCAGGTGAGATTCAGTCCTTGGTGACTGCCATCGGCGAGTTCCGATTCGTCCCCTATGGCCCTGACATGGACGCTTACATGACCGTGGTGGACGTGCCCGGGCGCGCGGCAGAGGTCATCACGTCTGGTAAGCACCTCTACTGCCTGGGGGACTGGGGCCGCCTGGATCGGGAGAAGCACGACCGCCGCCTGACCCTCATGGGCAACATTGGCCTCTTCTACCGCTACAGCTTGGCCGTTATGGAGCACTGTGGCGTCTACAGCCTGCATGCCTCGTGCATCTACCGGCCGGATCGCAACGAGCTGCTGATCATCGTGGGCGGGCCGGGGGCTGGCAAGACGGTCTACCTGTTGGAGGGGATCCAGCGGGACTACCAGATCTTCAGCACCGAGATGACCTTCTTCAAGTTCACGTCCCAGGGCGTAGTCTTCTACCGCGGGTCGCTGCTGGATAACATCCGCCTGGGCAACTTCGTCTACGACTACCCGCAGGCAGCGGAGAAGCTGGGCCTGGCGCTGCCGAAGACCGACAACCCCTGGACGACCAAGATCAGCGTACACATGGACCAGATCACCACGAAGGGGCCGGAGCTGTTGAACCCGCGGCTTACCTTCATCTTCCCGCGCATCGAATCGGGGCGGGAGGTGGCGGTGGTCACCGACATCAAACGCCCTGAGGGACTGGTGAAAGGGCTGTTCGACAACGCGTCGGAGAAGATCGGTGGCTCCTTCCTCCTTTACGACAACGTCCCGGTGGCCGGTTTCGACACGCCAGAGGTCCTGCAGCGACGTTTGCAGGCGATGAGGAAGCTAGTGGAAGCGTCCCAGTGGGAGATTGTTCAAGCCAAGAGCGTCTTGGCTGGTTCCAAAAACTGCATGGAGGGAATTGAGTAACATGAAAGCTTGGCAAGGCGTATTCAGCATGCCCGAACCGGGCCGCACCACGAAGCCGCGCAAGGCCGGCTACACCATGGTTCTGGATAAGGGCCTGGGGCTCAGCGCAACGCAAGACCTGATGGATACCGCGGCGGAGTACATCGACGCCCTGAAGCAGACGTTCGGAACCTCGGCGTTCTACTCC